>NZ_LGQU01000069.1:0-63897 GCF_003115935.1 Azospirillum sp. TSH20 | reverse complement strand
TCATGCCGATGATGCCGTACACCATCGTGTAGCCAATCGCGATCAGGCCGTAAATCGCCCCAAGCGACAAGCCGTTGATCAATTGCTGTATGAAATAATCCATCAGACAGGCTTCTCCCACTCTCCCAGGACACCGATTAGGCAGGCACGCGAGACTTGGTGCTCAAGACTTGAATTAAGCCGTGTGCGGCAGCGGAGTTCCGATCCGGATGAACGGGGGAGAACATCCAGGACCGAGGCAGGGGACGCTTGGAACCCCGCCGCCGCACCCGGTTCTTGCCGAAGCCCCGCCGGATGCGGGATCCGGCGGGGCTTCGGGCGAATTCGTTATCGGGGACCGCTGCGGGTCTGCGTCTGGCGGGTCTGAATGTGTCGGCTCGGAATCGTCCGGCGGCCCAAGGTCGGGCCTTCCGTCGTCCGGATATGCGACGACAGCGCGGGGGTGCGGTTCTGCACCCGAGCGGCGTTCCGTCGTTCGACCATAGCCAACAGCTCCCACTTGCGCGGCACGGCCGGCGGCCGTGGCGTCCCCACCGGCATCGCTGCCGGACATCTTGTTGTGAATCTCGGCTCAGATCGGACGGAATGACCGCCCGGTCCGGACCAGTCGGCAAAAGGCGCCGCGCCTTACCCTGTTCAAAACTGTTCTTTGTCTTCGGCCCCGGCACTTAGGTGCCGGTTGCGTATGCTGTCAGTTTTCTTGACACAGACAGGTAATGCAACTTGATCAGTAGGCGCAACACTCTCTTTCCGCGGGCCGAAAAAAACAACAATCATTCTGAACGCATGGAGATGTTCCGATGAAAATTTCTCGGATTTGTCTGTGTGGGAAACATCGTTCAGATCCTTGTCAACAGCTGTTCACATCATCCGCCGACTAGGTCTCGGGGGTCGGTGAAGGGCTGTCCCAGGGCCTCGGCCACCGCCCGATAGGTCAGCCGGCCGGCCTGGACGTTCAGCCCGGCCAGCAGGTGCGGATCCTCGGCCAGCGCCCGTTTCCAGCCCTTGCCGGCCAGCGCCTGGACGAAGGGCAGGGTGGCGTGGTTCAGCGCCTCCGTGCTGGTGCGGGCGACCGCGCCCGGCATGTTGGCGACGCAGTAGTGGACGACGCCGTCGACCACATAGGTCGGGTCGGAATGGGTGGTGGCGTGGCTGGTCTCGAAACAGCCGCCCTGGTCGATGGCGACGTCCACCAGCACCGACCCGCGGCGCATGCCGGCCAGCTGGTCGCGACGCACAAGCTTCGGCGCGGCGGCTCCCGGCACCAGCACGGCGCCGACCACCAGATCGGCGTCGGCGACCAGCCGGTCGAGCGCGTCGGCGGAGGCATAGACCGTCTTCAGCCGCGGCCCGAACAGGTCGTCGAGCTGGGCCAGCCGCGGCATCGACCGGTCGGCGATGGTGACGTCGGCGCCCAGCCCCATCGCCATGCGGGCGGCATTGGCGCCGACCACGCCGCCGCCGATGACCAGCACCTTGCCGGGCAGCACGCCGGGCACGCCGCCGAGCAGGATGCCGGAGCCGCCGTTGCTCTTCTGCAAGGCGACGGCGCCGACCTGGATCGCCATGCGGCCGGCGACCTCCGACATTGGTGCCAGCAGCGGCAGGCGGCCGGCGCGGTCGGTGACGGTTTCATAAGCGATGGCGGTGCAGCCGCTTTCCATCAGCAGCCGCGCCTGTTCGGGATCGGGGGCGAGGTGCAGGTAGGTGAACAGCACCTGATCCGGCCGCAGCCTGCGACATTCCGCCGGCTGCGGTTCCTTGACCTTCACGATAAGGTCGGCCTTCGCGAAGACCTCCTCGGCGGAGCCGGCGATCTCGGCCCCCGCCGCGCGGTAGGCCTCGTCGGAAAAGCCGATCTCGGCACCGGCGCCGCTCTGCACCAGCAGGGCATGGCCGTCCGCCGCCAGTTCGCGGACCGAGGCCGGCGTCAGCCCGACGCGGTACTCGTGGTTCTTGATTTCCTTGGGAACGCCGATGCGCGTGACCATGCGAGAACTCCCCGATCCGAGCGACTGCTCCAGCCAATCCGCCTGATCTGGTATCCGGGGAAACCATCGGTCTGGCTGATTGTCTCAGTAAAGTCACTATACGGCCGGCGGACGGAGAGAATCTCTGCAAAGCCTTGCATGAATCCCCCATAGTGTGGTGGTGCTTTCGCACGATCCTCCACGTCTTCGAATAAAGTTGCATGCACGCCCTGGATGCCCTGGACCACAAGATCCTGCGCCTTCTCCGCAAGGACGGCCGGATGAGCAACGCCAAGCTGGCGGCGGAGGTCGGGCTGTCGCCATCGGCCTGCCTGCGCCGCCTGCACATGCTGGAGCATTCCGGCGTGATCCGCGGCTATACCGCCATCATCGAAACGGCGGACGAGGAGCGGTCGGTGACGGTCATCGTCCAGATCACGCTCGAACGGCAGACCGACGATTACCTGCGCCGCTTCGACGCCGCCGTCCGCCGCTGTCCGGAGGTGCGGGAATGCTATCTGCTGTCGGGCAGTTCCGACTATCTGCTGCGGGTGGTGGCGCAGGACCCGGCCGATTACGACCGCATCTACAAGGACTCGTTGTCGCGCCTGCCCGGCGTGGTGCGCATCCAGTCGAGCTTCGCCATCCGCAGCGTGGTGCGGCCGGGCAGCCTGCCGGTGCTGGAGGAGCAGGCGGACTGACCGTTGAGGGAACGTCTTCCTCTCGCCCAAGGGGCAGGTTCGCTCAGGAAGGGCTTGCTTCAGGGAGTGGGGGCCGCGTGCCACCGTCGTGATCGTGTAATCCTTGAATTCCGGAGCGAACCTGTCCAAGCTCGGGGAACCATGACACTGCCGCCCCGCCATATCCGTAACCTCCTGCGTGCAGGCCGCGTTCACGCAGGCCCACTCGCCCCGGATCTGGTCGCCTGAGGCAAGGCCCCCGGACCGTCCGGGGCCAACATCGTCTCCAAATCCAAGAGAGCCGCTCGAACCGCATCCATGCGGTAGCGGGTTTATCACGTGCAACCGCTGCATGACCGATGAGGCGTCCACCGGGGGGCGCCGCCTGGCAGTCGGTTGTGCATGCCGAGAAAAGCGAAGGAAGACCTCGATGCGTTCCGCAGACCAGTTTCCGCCCATCGTGCTGACCGCCACCGACCATGACCGCCTCTCGGCTTTGGTGGAGGCCGTTTCCGAGAGGTTGCCCGATGTATACGCGTACCTCACGGTCGAACTGGAGCGCGCTGCGGTGATCGATGCCAGCGAACTCGTGACGACGGTGGTCACGATGGGCGCGCGCGTGGCGTTCCGGGACGAGGTGACCGGACAGGAGCGGACTGTCACCCTGGTTTATCCGGGTGATGCCGACCTCGCGGCCGGTCGGGTGTCGGTGCTGACCCCCATTGGCGCGGCCCTCATTGGCGTCGCGGAAGGACAGTCGATCACATGGTACACGCGCGATGGCGAGGCGAAGACCCTTACCGTTTTGGCGGTAGAGCCTTCCATTGCGGACAGGGGCGCCGTCGCCGCATGATCCGCGGTCGGACAGCGACTGCATGCAAGACGCTTCACAACCGCTTCGTCGGCTGGGCGGCTATAGCCTCGCGACGTTGCACCGGTTCGTGCCGTCCGATGGGAAACACGCCCTGTGCCAAGGCCGCTGATCTTTCATGTTCCCTCTCACCCGAACAGGTCCAGTTCCGGATCCGGCGCGGTTTCCGGGTGGGTCAGGTCGGTGCAGCCGATGCCGATCAGGCGGAAGGCGCGGCCGTCCACCTCGCGCTCCAGCAGGGCGATGCCGGCGGCGAGGATCGCGTCGGCCGAGCGGGTCGGCTCCACCCGGCGGGAGCGGGTCAGCTGCTGGAAATCCTTGGTCTTCAGCTTCAGAACCACGCTGCGGCCGAGCAGCCCCTCGCGCTCCAGCCGGCGGGCGACCTTGTCGGCCAGCGGGCGCAACTCCTGCGCCAGGGCGGGCAGGGTGGTGACGTCCCAGTCGAAGGTTTCCTCCGACGAGATGCTCTTGCTTGGCGACTCCGGATGCACCCGGCGGGAATCTTCGCCGCGGGCGTAGCTGTACAGCACCCGGCCCATGGCGCCGTAGCGCTTGACCAGCCAATGCTCGTCCTTGTCCTGCAGGTCGCCGACGCGGGTGATGCCGTCGGCGAACAGCTTGCGCTCCAGCGCCGGGCCGACGCCCCACAGGATGGTGACCCGCTTGGGCGCCAGGAAGGCCGCCGCCTCCGCCCGGCCCAGCGCCGAGAAGCCGCGCGGCTTGTCGAGGTCCGACGCGATCTTCGCCAGCAGCTTGTTGTAGCTGAGGCCGATCGAAGCGGTGATGCGCAGTTCCCGCTCGAAGCGGCGGACGATCTCCACCAGCGCCTGGGCCGGGCTGATGCTGAGGCGGTCCTCGACGCCGGTGAGGTCGAGATAGGCCTCGTCGATGCTGATCGGCTCGACCAGGGGGGTGAAGGCCTCCATGATCGCGCGGGCCTGATGGCCGACTTCCTTATACTTGGCGATGTTGGGGCGGATGATGGTGGCGTCGGGGCAGCGGTCCAGCGCCTCGCGGATCGTCATGGCGGAGCGCACGCCGGACATGCGCGCGACATAGCAGCAGGCGGCCACCACCCCGCGATGGTCGTCGCCACCGACGATCACCGGGCGGCTGGCCAGCTCCGGCCGGTCGCGCTTTTCCACGGTGGCATAGAAGCTGTCGCAGTCGATGTGGCCGATGGACAGGCTGTGCAGCTCCGCATGGCGGAACAGCCGCCGGCTGCCGCATTTCGGGCAGCGCGTCAGTTCACCCGGCTCTGCGCTTGGGGGGGCGGCGGCGCAGTCGCGGCAGACGCTGTGCAGGGCGGTGATCATCGTGGCGGCAGCTTAGCAAAGGCGCGTGCCAACCGCCAGCTTATGCGTACAAAGGAAGAACGGAGTGTCTTGTCGGAGACGCAATCCGTCCATCGGCCGTCATTCCCGCGAAGGCGGGAATCCAGACGGTTCAGCGGCTTACCTGCGGAGCTTGCTGGATCCCCGCCTTCGCGGGGATGACTACCGAAGAGCGTTGTCGAAGAGGGGTGAGTCTTGGGCGGGGTTGATCAGCGCGACGGCGACTTCGCCCGGTCGCCGGCGGCGATGCGCGAGGCGAGGGCCTGCAAGCCGCCCAGCAGCAGCTTCGCCATTGCCCAGTGGTAGAGGGCCGACCCTGCCAGGACCGCCAACAGCGCGCTCCAACCGCCGATCCAGCCGGCGAGCAGGGAAACGACAAGGGAGGCGGCGGCGGAGACGATCAGTGCCACCAGGATCGTCAACCCGTTGGCGCCGTTGATCCGGCCGAGGATCGCCGCCCGCTCCATCGCCGCGGCACCGAGCAGGACGACCAGCGACAGGGTCAGCGACAGGCTGAGCAGCAGGACCATGGCGGCGCTCGGGTTGCAGTCAGTGGAAAGAGGCGGGCATCACCGCAGCACATCTCCGCCCACTGCCAGCCGGCCGGCGACGACGGCGGCCTGGGTGCGGCTGACCACGTTCAGTTTGCGCAGAATGCTGGAGACGTGGACCTTCACCGTCTGCTCCGACACGTTCAGCTCGCCGGCGATCTGCTTGTTCAGCTTGCCGTCGACGATCATCGTCAGGATGCGCAGCTGCTGCGGCGACAGGGAGGCGAAGCGGCGGGCGGCGTCGGCCTCGTCGGCTTCCGACGAGGCGGCGGACAGCGGCGGCGCCCAGGTCTCGCCGGACAGGATGGCGCGGATGGCGTCGGCCATCGCCGGCATCGACAGCGATTTCGGGATGTAGCCCGAGGCGCCATAGGCGAGCGCCCGGCGGATGGTGTCGGAGTCCTGCAGGGCCGACAGGATGGCGACCGGCACGGTCGGGTGGTGGGCCAGCATCAGGAACAGGCCGGCGAAGCCGTTGGTGCCGGGCATGTTGAGGTCGAGAAGAACGAGGTCGATGTCGTCCGGCTGCCGTCCCACCGCGGTCATCACCGAGTCGAGGTCCGGGCATTCGATCACCCGCACCTCCGGCATCGCCTTGCCCAGCGCGTCGCGCAAGGCGGCCTGGACCAGCGGATGGTCGTCGCCGATGACGATCGTCGTTTCAGTGGCCGCTTCTGTAGCCGTCGCCTGTCCGGACGTCGTTGGTTCGCTTACCGCGCTGTCCTCGCCCATGGTTTCCGCACTCCCCCCATTTGCGGCCGCCCGGCTTTTGTCCGGTTCCGGCCTTATCGCTCGGCCACGGCCGCCGTCTGCAGCGCCGCCCCGTTCAGGAAGCGGCGCAAGGACGCCGGCTTCACCGGTTTGTAGAGCACGCCGCAGCCGCAACGCTCCGCCTCGGCCCGCACCGCTTCGGAACGGTCGGCGGTCAGCAGCAGCCCCTTGACCGGACGGTCCCACAATTCCCGCAACCGCTCCAGAACCGCAAGCCCCGTCTGGCCGTCACCGACGTGATAATCGACGCAGACCACGTCGGGAAGCGCCCCGTCGAAGGGAGCGAGCGCCGCCAGCGCCCCGGTGACGTCCGACGCCGTCGCCACCCGGCAGCCCCATTGGCCGAGCAGGGCGCGCAGGCCGGCGAGGATCGGCTCCTCATTGTCGATGCACAGGACCAGCAGCCCGGCGGACAGGGCGGCGGGGGTGGAGACCGGGCGGTCGACCGGGGTGGCGCGGGCCTGCTCCAACGGCACCTCCACCGCGAAGCCGGTGCCGCGCCCAACGGTGGAGCGCAGGGTGACGGGATGGCCGAGCAGCCGGGCGATGCGGTCGACGATGGCGAGGCCGAGGCCAAGACCCTTGTCGGCCGGGTTGCCGCCGCCATTCTCGCCGCCCAGCCGGCGGAACTCCTCGAACACCTCGCGGCGCTTGGCCTCGGGGATGCCGGGGCCGGTGTCCCACACCTCGATGCGCAGGCGGTCGCCATGAACAGGGTCGCGGCGCCGCCGGCAGCCGAGCAGCACCCGACCCTTCGGCGTGTAACGGATGGCGTTGGACAGGAAGTTCTGCAGGATGCGGCGCAGAAGCTGCGGGTCCGACCGCACCACGGCGCCGCATCCCACCACCTTCAGTCTCAACCCGCGTTCCTGCGCCAGGGCGGAGAACTCCACCCCCAGCCCGCCCAGCAGCTCGTCGATGGCGAAGCTGCGCATCTGCACCCGGACATTGCCGGCGTCCAGCGAGGAGATGTCGAGCAGCCCGCCCAGCAGCATCTCGGTCGAGCGCAAAGAAGCGGCGGCGTTGTCGATCATGCCGCATTCGGCCGACCGCTGCTCGGGCGTCGGCAGGGCCCCTCGCATGCTCTCCTCCAGCGCCGAGACGAACAGGCGGGCGGCGTTCAACGGCTGCAGCAGGTCGTGGCTGGCGGCGGCGAGGAAACGGGTCTTGCTGGCGTTGGCCGTCTCGGCCTCCGCCTTCGCCTGCTGGAGGGCGTCGGTGCGCTCCTGCACGCGCTGCTCCAGGCTTTCGTTGGCCTCGCGCAGGGCCTCGGCGGCGCGGTAGCGCTCGGTCACGTCGGTGTAGGTGGAGACGTAGCCGCCTTCCGGCAGCGGGTTGGCGACAATCTCCAGAACCGTGCCGTCGGGGCGGCGGCGCTCGTAACGGTAGGGCCATTGCTGGTTGGCGGTGTCGCGGTTGGTCAGCAGCGCCTTCATGTCGTGGGCGCTGTATTCGCCGCGCCGCTCGTTGAAGCGGACGAGGTCGGCGAAGGGCACGCCCACCCGCACCATGTCGGCCGGCAGGTCGAGCAGTTGCAGATAGCGCTGGTTCCAGGCGGCGATGCGGTAATCGGCGTCGATCACGCAGATGCCCTGGCCGATGTTCTCCAGCGTCGCCTGCAGCAGTTTCCGGTTGAAGCGCAGCGCCTCCGACGCCTCGTCCAGCATCGCCATGGCGTCGCCGCGCGACAACGAGCGGCCCTGCAGCGAGGCGGCCATCACCACCCGCGCCGACGCGGCGCCGATGGCGCCGGCGATCAGCGTCTCGGTGAAGCGGACGGCGTCGAGGTCGGCCGGGCCAGCCTCGCCCTTGCGGCCGGCGGCATAAGCGTCGAAGGCGGCGTTGCCGCGCTCCGCCCCGACGAAGCGGATGGCGAGCGCGCGCAGGTCGGCCAGCTTGGCGAGAGCCTGCGGGGTGTCGTCCTCGTCCCGGTCGGCGGTGGCGGTGGTGTAGAAGACGGCCTGGGTGCGCTCCACCGCGCTGGGGCGGGCCAGCAGCGATCCGGCGACGAAGGCGACCAGGTTGGCGAGCAGGCTCCACAGGCTGGCGTGGGAGATGGGGTCCAGCCCGTCGATCCCGAACAGCGCCTGCGGGCGCAGCCAGCCGATGCCCCAGGGACCGAAATCCAGGAAATCGGCCGACACCGGGATGATGCCGCCCATCGACGGCACCAGCAGCGTGTAGACCCACAGCAGGAAGCCAGCGCCCAGCCCCGCCAGCGCCCCCACCCGGTTGGCGCGCGGCCAGTAGAGCCCGCCGAAATAGGCCGGCCCGAACTGCGCCACCGCGACGAAGGACAGGAGGCCGATGACGGTCAGCGGGTAATCGCGGTCGACCAGCCGGTGCATGATATAGGCGAGCAGCAGGATCCCCAGCACCGACAGCCGCCGCACCAGCAGCAGCGTGCCGACCATGTCGCGCCGGCCGACGCGGGCGGCGAAGCGGGGACGGCTGAGCAGCAGCGGCATCACCACGTCGTTGCACAGCATGGTGCTGAGCGACACCGCCGCGACGATGACCATGCCGGTTGCCGCCGACAGGCCGCCGATGAAGGACAGCAGGCTGAAGCCGCCGGCCCCCGCCGCGATGGGCAGGGTGATCATGAAGGTGTCGGGGTTGATGCCATCTCCGAAGGTGATCAGACCGGCCACCGCGATGGGGATCATCAGGGCGCTGAGCGCCAGCAGGTAGGTCGGGTACATCCAGGCGGCGGCGCGCAGATGGCGGGGGCTGTCGTTCTCGACCGTCATCACATGGTACATCTGCGGCAGGCAGAGGAAGGCGATGATCGAGATCGCCGTGTTCGACCACCAGGTCGGGTCGGTGAAGTCGGGCGACAGCAGCGGGTCGGCCTGCGGCCGGGCGAGCAGGTCGGTGTAACCGTCGAACATGCCCCAGACGATGAAGGCCGCCACCGCCACGAAGACGGTCAGCTTCACCAGACTCTCGAAGGCGATGGCCAGCATCAGACCGCGGTGATGCTCGCTGGCGTTGATGTGGCGGACGCCGAACAGGATGGTGAAGACCGCCATCGACAGCGCCACAGCGAAGGCGGTGTCGCCCCAGATCGGCGGCGGCAGGGCGGCCGGGGCGGCCAGCGAGGGCGCCGTCAGCACGTCGAAGCTGGCGGCCACCGCCTTCAGCTGAAGCGCGATGTAGGGCAGCACGCCGACCAGCGCGGTCAGCGTCACCAGCGCCGCCACCGCCTGGCTCTTGCCATAGCGGGCACCGATGAAGTCAGCGATGGAAGTGACGTTCTGCGCCTTGGTGATGGCGATGGTCTTGGTCAGCACCGGCCGCGCCGCCAGCAGCAGGATCATCGGCGCCAGATAGATCGGCAGGAAATCGAAGCCGCTGGCCGACGCCCGCCCGACCGAGCCGTAGAAGCTCCAACTGGTGTTGTAGATGCACAGAGTCAGCGCATAGAGGATGGCGGCCGTCCGCGGCGACGCCGACAGCAGCCCACCCCCGGCGGTGCGGCGGTCGCCCCACCAGGCGATGGCGAACAGCACCCCCAGATAGGCCGCCGAAACGGCCAGCACCAGCCAACTCTGCACGACCGACGGACCTGTTGTGGGAGGGAAGGAATCTCCCTCTCCCGTCCCGGGAGAGGGCATGGGAGCGAGCCTATCTCAATGCTCCAGCCGCCAACAACGGCCGGGCTCGATGTTGCCCAAAAACTGTGCAGCGCTGAACGAAGGTAGGGGGCGCACATGGTTCGGCGTTCGAACTATTCTGCGCCTGCCGGACGCCGCCGTCCCGGTCGCCGCTGGTGCGACGGCCGGCGTTCCTGCTCCCGGCCTTGGGCATCCGCTCAGGGTCGGGATCGCTGAAGCGGCCGTTTCCGTCTCCTCCCTCGTACGGGGACGGCCGCTTCCGCGCTTCCCGTTTTGGACCGGAAGCGTGGGGCAAACGGGGGTCCCGGTCGGTTTACTGCGTCGTCCTCGCTGGGAAAGCGCCACGAACGGTCCAATCTATGGCAAGATGGTCCATCGTGAGGGAGACCGGCCGTCGGTGCCGGACCCGGTGCGTGGCCTGAAACGGAAGACGGACGCCCAACAGAATGCTGATCGACGCCTATTTGGGATTCCGGGTCGGGGACGTGGTCCTTGACCGTGCGGAACTGGCGGCCGGCACCGCCACCATCAAGGAAATCCACGTCGTTCCCTGTGACTGGGCGCATGGCCTGACCGGCATCGCCGTCATGGAGAATGGTGCCGAGCGTTTCATCGTCCAGTTGAAGAAGGTGCGCCCAGCCGAGGAAGAGGTCGAGACCGAAAGCAACGTCCGGCCGCTGCGGCATCGCGCACGCTGAACGGCTCCCGCAATCGCCGAAAACGAACAGGCCCGCCGCCCCGGATCGGAGCGGCGGGCCTTCGTTTTCTCGGCGCCGGCGGAGTCGCCGGCCGCTCAGTGGCGAAGCTGGACGCGCCCGCCGTTCCTGCGCGCGTCGTCGACGCTGGCGATGACGGGAAGGCCGCGCAGGAAGGCGGCGCCGGTGTCGGTCGCCTCGAACAGGACATGGCCCTGGCGGTCCTGGCCGCGGAAACGGGCCTCGGTCGCCATGCCGGCATTGCGGACGGCGGCCGACAGTTCGGACACGGCCCTCCAGATGCGGGCGCGGTGTTCGGCGGCGCTGGCGCAACCGGTCGCATCCGCGACGGCCAGCGTTACGGTGAAGGAATGAAGCTCGATCGCCATGGTGGCACCACGGAACTTGGAGTGCGGGATTGGAAAACCCGGATCGTTCCGGCCATCGCCGGATACGGTGCCGGCCCTAGGGATCGAGAAACTCAGTCGTAACGGGGAAGCTTCGACAGGACGATGTCGCTGATGAGGCCGCGGAGCTGGCTGACCGGGAGCTGTTCGACCGGAATGCAGACGGCGCGGGCGTAGGTCTCGCACACGTGCCAGGCGTGGTCGGGTTCGACCAGGATGTGCCGGGCAAGATCTTGGTCATCGGCGTTCGCCCGACCGGGGAGCGCCTTTTCACAAGCCAGGACGGTTTGAACCATGTCGCTGGCCAGACTGTGCAGATTCATGGATGGCACCTTCCCATGTTCGGGAATTTGTTGGGAACACGAACAGACTAGACCTTCGGACCGGTTTCCACAACGGTGCCTATGACGTTCGGCTGTGACAATTCAACGATGGTGCCACATCGCACGTCCCGGCGCCCGTTTCGGCGAAAACGCTTTGACGATGCCGCCGCAGGCCGGCCGATACCAGCATGAACATAGGTCGGGGCGAATTATTCCGCCTGTGACCGTTTCGCGGGTCTGACGCGGCAAATTCCGGCCCGATCCTTCGGCAATCCCCTCTTGCGCCGGGAGCGGTTTTGCCCATGGGGTGGAGGCGGCGATTGCCGCCGGTCAGGTCCGGATCAGGCCGTCCTGCTTCGGCGGGGCCGGGGCCGGGGTTGGAACCGGAGCCGGGGTGGCGGGCGGCGAAAGCTGCCAAGTGTCCAGCGCGCGCCTCAGCGCGTCCAGCCCGGCGCCGGCGGAGGATTTCGCCTCGTCGGCGGCGCGGGTGATGGCGGCGCAGAGCGCGGCGCGGCGTTGCGGGTCGTCGCGGCTTTCCTCCAGCGCACGGCCGAGATCATCGGTCGTGTCGCCGCCCCTGGCATCGGGCTGCGCCGTTTTCGGGTCGATGCCCAGCAGCGGCAGCAGATATTCCCGCCCCTTCTCGCGCGCCACCGCCACCGCCTTGTCGCCGAACCGCTCCGCCGCCGCCAGACCGGTGTCCCAGGCGCCGAGCGCGGCCGAGACGGTGGGGCTGCAGCGGCCGGCCGGTTCCTCCGCGGGAGGTGCCGCGGGAGGTGCCGTCTGGGCGTGCAGCGGCGCGGCGCTCAGCAGCAGGGCGATGATTGCTGGCAACGCAAGGTATCGGAATTGATTGGTCGGGCACGTCATGCGGGAGGACCTGCGGTCGAAGAGGGGGCTTCGGGAGATTTGGGGAGGCGGCGGGCGGCTTTCCATGGCCCCCCTCATGGCGCGCGGTCCGGCCGGTGCGGTGGCGGGAAAAGCGGCGAAATGCCGCGACCTGTGGCGATTTTGCTACCGAATGACGTTTTCATGGCGTTTACATGACATGCCGCCGCTGCACCGCACCGCGAAGCGTGGTAAGAGCAGCCCGAAATCTCACCAGTCCCCTATCCAGATACAGGCGAGTCACCGTCCCATGCTGCTGCGCGCATTCCGTTCGCTGATGCCGAAGGAGGAACGCTTCGTCGACCAGTTCGTCGAGCAGGCCCGTCACATCGTGGCCGCCGCTGCTGCCCTGGAAGCGGTGATGGACGCAGGACCGGACGACCGCACGCAGAAGATCGCGGCGCTGAAGCGGGTGGAGAAGGACGCCGACCGCGTCGCCAAGGATGCGGGGCGCGACCTGCACCGCGCCTTCATCACGCCGTTCGACCGGTCGGACATCCTGTCGCTGATCAACGCGCTGGACGACGCCATCGACCTGATGGACGAGGTGCCGCGCCATGCCGGCCTGTACGGCGTCGAGGTGTTCGACGAGCCGATGCGCCGCTTCGTCGCCCTGATCCGCCAGCAGGCCGACGTGCTGCTGGAACTGATGCCGCTCCTGGGCGCCATCGCCCGCAACGCCGAACGGATCGACCATCTCTGCGGCCGGCTGTCCGATCTGGAGGACGAGGCCGACGACGTGCTGCGCGAGGCGCTGAAGGCGCTGATCGCGGAGAAGCCGGACATGATCGCCTTCCTCGGCCGGCGCGAGTTGTACGAGATGCTGGAGGCGGTGACCGACCGCTGCGACGACGTCGGCGACCTTGTCGCGGGCATCACGCTCGATCAGGTCTGAGGCCGCGTCGATGGAGGCCCTGCAACTCGGTCTGCCGGCGATCGTCCTCATCATTCTGGTGGCGCTCGCCTTCGACTTCATCAACGGCCTGCACGACGCGGCGAACTCCATCGCCACCGTGGTGTCGACCCGCGTGCTGTCGCCCAAGCTGGCGGTCCTGTGGGCGGCCTTCTTCAACTTCATCGCCTTCCTGTTCTTCGGCCTGCATGTCGCCACCACCATCGGCACCGGGCTGGTCGATCCGCTGGTGATGGACCCGGCGGTGATCCTGGCGGCGCTGATCGGCGCCATCGGCTGGAACCTGATCACCTGGTATCTCGGGCTGCCGTCCTCCTCGTCGCACGCGCTGGTCGGCGGCATCGCCGGGGCCGGCATCGCCAAGGCGGGATTCGGCGCCATCGTCGCCAGCGGCTTCACCAAGACGGCGGTCGCCATCGTGCTGTCGCCCGGCATCGGCCTGCTGCTGGCGCTGTTCCTGATGCTGGTGGCGTCCTGGGCGCTGCGCCGGGCCGCTCCCTTCACGGTCGACCGCCAGTTCCGCCATCTGCAACTGGTGTCGGCGGCGCTCTACAGCCTGGGCCATGGCGGCAACGACGCGCAGAAGACGATGGGCATCATCGCCGTGCTGCTGTTCAGCCAGGGCATGCTGGGCGATACCTTCCACGTCCCCTTCTGGGTCATCATCGCCTGCCAGCTGGCGATGGGGATGGGCACGATGATGGGCGGCTGGCGCATCGTCCGCACCATGGGCTCGCGCATCACCGACCTGAAGCCCTATCAGGGCTTCTGCGCCGAGACGGCGGGCGCCATCACCCTGTTCGGCGCGACGTGGCTGGGCATTCCGGTGTCGACCACCCACACCATCACCGGCGCGATCGTCGGCGTCGGCTCCGCCCGCCGCACCTCGGCGGTGCGCTGGGGGCTGGCGGGCCGAATCGTCTGGGCCTGGGTGCTGACGATTCCCGCCTCCGGCATCGTCGCCTGGCTGTCCTACCTGCTGGTCGCCGCCCTGCTGCGCCCGTAAGGGCGCCTTTCCGGGGGGAGAACGCCCGCAGAACGATGGGGCGAACGGATAAGCCCTTCGTGATGCAGCGCGGCCTTGACCCGCAAGGGCGGGAACGGCAGGATCGGTGCGGTGGAGACAGGATACCGGTCATGCCGCATATCGAACGCACCGATCAAGGTGAGCAGTATGTGTTTCCCGGCACCGAACGCCGGACGGTCCCCGGCTTGCCCTATGCGGCGGAAGCCGACGGCCAGCTGACCCTGCATTTCTACGCCCCGCCCGAGAAGTCCGAACGCCGCCCCCGCCCGACCTCGGCGCGCGCGTTGTCGTCCACGCCCCTGCCGGTGACGGCGCTTCCGGCCAACGCGGCGATGCCCCCCGCGATGGCGCAGGCGCAGACGGCGCCGGCGGCGACCGACTCCGCGCCGCAGAGCCTGTTCGGCCGCCGGCTCGCCCATTTCCCGCGGGTGTTCGACCAGCCCTGAGCGGTTTCAGGCTGAGCGGCTTCAGGCTGCGCCGACCTCAGGCGGTGCCGGTGCGGCTCCGCGTGGCGTCCAGCATGCGGGCGACCTGACGCAGCAGGACCTCGCGATCATAGGGCTTGCCGACATGCCCGTTCATCCCGGCCTCGCGGCATTCGCGCCGTTCCTCCTGGGACGAACCGGCGGTCAGCGCCAGGATCGGCAGGTCGCCGCGCGGCGGCGGCATCGCGCGGATGGCGCGGCTCGCCTCCAGCCCATCCATGCCCGGCATCTGCACGTCCATCAGCACGAGGTCGTAGTCGCCGGCTTCCACCGCCTCCACCGCCGCGGCTCCGTCGGCCACCAGATCGATGGCGTAACCGCTGTCGCGGAACAGGGCGGCCAGCAGTTCGCGGTTGATCGGCAGATCCTCGGCGATCAGCAGGCGCGGCGGTCCGGGGGAGCGTTCTTCGGTGGCAGGGGCGGTCGGATGGGCGGCGGGACGGGCCGCGGGGGACGGGGAGGGCCGACCGGTGGCCGTTGCCGGACGTGCGGCGCCGCCTTGCCGGGCGGCGATGCGGGCGAGCTGTCGGTGCAGGTCGTCGATGGCGAAGGGCTTGGCGATCATCGCGACGTCGGGGCCGAAGGCGGACGGGGTGCCGGCGGCATGGGCGGCGAAGCCGGAGGCCAGCAGCACCGGCAGGCCGGGGCGCATGCGGGCGGCGTGCCGCGCCAGTTCCGTCCCGTCCATGCCCGGCGGCATGACGACGTCGCTCAGCAGCAGGTCCAGCGGCTCAGGCCCGTCCAGCACCACCAGCGCTTCGTTGGCGTTGGCCGCCGCGATCACCCGATGCCCCCAGCCGCGCAGCAGCCCGGCCACCATGTCGCGCACCGTCGGGTCGTCATCCACCAGCAGGACCGACAGCGGCCCGGAGGACGGCGCCCAGGACGGAACGGAGGCCGGACCGGGAGGCGGCGCGGCAGAGTCCAGGGTGGTATTCAGGGCAGTATCCAGGGCGGTCTTCGGGGCAATGTCCGGGACGGAATCCGGGGCGGGGGGCCTGACCGGCGGCGTCCCTGTCTCCCTGGGGGCCGGCTCCGCCGGAAGCAGGCGGCTCGCCGGCAGGCGCACCGTCACCGTGGTGCCGACGCCCAGCGTGCTGCGCAGAGAGAGGGTGCCGCCATGCAGTTCGACCAGCCGTTTGGTCAGGGGCAGGCCCAGCCCGGCGCCCTCCACCTCGCGGTTGGCGGCGTTCCCGGCACGGGCGAAGGGCTCCAGTACGCGGTCGAGATCCTCGGCCGGGATGCCAAGCCCGGTGTCGATGACGCGGATCACCGGCGCGCCGTCGTCCAGCGCGGCGGACAGCGTCACCGACCCGCCCGACGGCGTGTATTTCACCGCGTTGGCGATCAGGTTCAGCAGGATCTGGCGGATGCGGCGGTCGTCGCCGTGCAGGTTGCGCACCGCCGGTTCCACCACCGCCGACAGAAGCACGCCGGCGTGCTCGGCCCGCGGGGTCAGCATGCGCACGGCGAAATCGGCGGCATCCTCCAGGTCGCAAGGTCCTTCCTCGAGCGTCAGCGCCCCGGCTTCCGCCCGCGCGTGGTCGAGGATCTCGTTGATCAGTTCCAGCACATGCTGGCCGGAATCGCGGACATTGGCGGCATATTGCCGGTAGGAGGGCGTGCCGACCGGCCCTTCCGCCTCGCGGGCGATCAGGTCGGAGAAGCCGATCACCGCGTTCAGCGGCGTGCGCAACTCGTGGCTCAGGCCGGCCAGGAACTCGCTCTTGTCATGGTTGGCGGCCTCGGCGGCCCGGCGCGCGGTCTCCGCCATGTCGCGGGCCTTGTCCAGCTCGGCGGCGAGTCGCGCGGTCTCGTCGCGCTCGGCGCTGGTCCGCTCCACGGCGCTGTGCGCCTCGGCCAGCGCCACCTGCGCCTTGCGCTCGCGGTCGAGGTAGCGCAGGCCCCAGCCCAGCATCGCCAGGATCGCCAGCAACCCGACGATCGTCTCCAACACCGTGTGCAGGGTACGGGTGCGCCAGTCGGCCATCGCCTCGTCCCGGCCGATGCCGGTCAGCACCACCAGACCATAATCGCGCACCGTCCGGTAGGCGGCGATGCGCGACACCCCGTCCAGCACCGATTGCAGCAGGAACTGCCCTTCCGGCGCCTCACGCAGCTTGGATTGGAACAGCAGCCCGCCGGCCACCGATTTGCCTGCCGACTCCAGGGTGGCCGGGCGGCGGGCGATGACCTCGCCGGCCGGGCCGTAGACGCCGATCAGCGGATCGAACTCGACACCCAGCAGGGCGTAGAAATCTGTCAGCGAGTCCACCCGGATCGTTGCCGACGCCATCCCGACGAAACGCCCTTCATCGTCATACAGGGGACGCGAGACCGGGAAGACCGGAGGCTGGCCGCCGCTGCGGACGGTCTGCGCCGCACCGACATGCAGGCGCGCGCCGCCGCGCAGGGCCTCCAGCCCGGACGGATCGGCGAAGTCGGCGATGCGGTTGGGAAAGCTGGCCGATTCGAGGACGGCCCGGCCGTCGGCGTCATAGATCCAGATGGCGTCGGCGCCCTCGACCTGGGCGGCATATTCGCGCAGCCGGGTCCAATGTTTCAGGTCGCGGACCTTCTGCGGGCCGCCGGCTTCCGCCACCATCGCAGCGGTCTGGTCGAGCGCAACGTCGGCGGTGCGCACCGTGCGGTGGACATGGTCGTCGACCAGCCGGGCCATGTCCCGGACCATGGCGAAGCGGCGCTGCAGCGTGTCCTGGTAATCGTGGTAGATCCGGTGGCCCGCATTGCCCGCCAACGCGGCCAGCACCACGACCATCACCAGCGCGCCCCGTAGGAAGCGTCCCACGAATCCCCCTTCTTATGCGGCCCTTATGTGCCGCCCTCATGTCCCAATGCGCGGTGCGGCCCGAACAATGCTTCAGGCTCAAACTATCACGAATCCGGGCGGTCGGATGCCGGATTCGACCGGGCGGACCCTTGGGGTTTGTCCTGATGGCCCGCCGATTTTCGGAAGGATCGGTCAGGCTTCCTGAACGGTTTCGATCTCCGACAGGTCGGACAGGCGGCGGGCCAGACGTTCGGTGCAGCGGATTTCGAGGATGCCGAAGCCGGCGTTGGGGGCGATGGTGTGCAGGTCGCCGGCCATGCCGTTCTCGCTGGCCAGCCGCCGCACCCGCTCCACCATCGCGTCGCGTTCCGGCCGTCCCGGACGCAAACCCGGCAGCGGGCGGGTGAAGTGGAGCTTGTAGCGCTTGAAGATCGAAGGGGCCATCAGGTCACGGGTGCGAAGTGGGGGCGGTCACGAGGGAGAATTGGGTCCCTGGATGCCGTCCCCCGGATCTCGCACAGGCCGGCGGTGCGATGCCAGCCCGAAAAGGCCCTATTCCGGCCGCTTACTTTTTGGGTTCGACGTTTTCGGCACCGGCGCGGGTGCCGCCGAAGCGGTCGGCGCCCTTGGCGTCGGGGGCGTCCGGCTTCTTGTGGTTGCCGGTGTTCTGCTCGCCCTCGGTGTGGCGGACGGTCTGTTCGGTGTGGGGTTGCTTGTTCTGCTGGCCGGTCATCCGGGAATCTCCCTTATATAAGGTGTCCCCCCTTAACCGGATCGGCCGGCATTGGTTTCGGTCGTGGTTGCGGTTGACCTCAGCTTTGCCGGGCAATCGCCTGCGCCACCGCCATCCACCGCTCCTCCTCCGCCGCCCACTCGTCCGCATCGCGCAGCGCGCGCAAGGGAGGCCAGATGCCGAGCCGGCTGGAGCGGCGCAGCGCGAAGAAGCGGTCGAGTTCCTCCCCGGTCGGCAGCCGGTCTTCCTTGCGCTGGTTGCAGCGGCGGTGCGCCAGCACGACGTTGGCCGGATCGTCGATCCCGCCATAGGCCTGGGGGATCAGATGGTCGAAGGTGGCCTTCGCCCCCACCGGCCCGTCGCAGAAGAAGCAGCGCCCGCCCTGCTGGACGTCCATCAGTCTGGTATCGTCCGGCGTCACGGGCATGGCGCTCTCCATCAGCGTGTCATTGGCGGTTGGCCAGGGTTACAGGTCGCGCTCGACGCTGCCCCACAGGTCGTATTCGTCGGCATGCTCGATGGTGACGTCGACCATGTCGCCCGGCTTCAGGCCGGTCTCGCCGTTCAGGAAGACGTTGCCGTCGATCTCCGGCGCGTCGGCGTAGGAGCGGCCGATGGCGCCCTCCTCGTCGACCTCGTCGATCAGCACGCCCAGCGTATAGCCGACCTTCTGCTGGAGCCGCTCGGCGCTGATCGCCTTCTGCGTCTCCATGAAGCGCTCCCAACGCTCCTGCTTGACCTCTTCCGGGACGGCGCCGGGCAGATCGTTGGCGGTCGCGCCCTCAACCGGCTCGTACTTGAAGCAGCCGACGCGGTCGAGCTGGGCCTCCTTCAGCCAGTCCAGCATGAACTGGAAGTCCTCCTCCGTCTCGCCGGGGAAGCCGGTGATGAAGGTGGAGCGCAGGACCAGATGCGGGCACTCGTCACGCCACTTGCGGATGCGGTCCAGCTGCTTTTCCTGGGCGGCCGGGCGGCGCATCGCCTTCAGCACGGTGGGCGAGGCGTGCTGGAACGGGATGTCGAGATAGGGGAGGATCTTGCCCTCCGCCATCAGCGGGATGACCTCGTCCACATGCGGATAGGGGTAGACGTAGTGCAGGCGGACCCACAGGTCGAAATTCGCCAGCTCGTTGCACAGGTCGAAGAAGCGGGTGCGGACCTCGCGGTCGTACCATTTCTCCGTCTTGTACTTCACGTCGACGCCGTAGGCGCTGGTGTCCTGGGAGATGACCAGCAGTTCCTTGACGCCGGCGACCGCCAGCTTCTCCGCCTCGCGCAGGACCGAATGGATCGGCCGGCTGACCAGATCGCCGCGAAGGCTGGGGATGATGCAGAAGCTGCAGCGGTTGTTGCAGCCCTCGGAAATCTTCAGGTACGCGTAGTGGCGCGGGGTCAGCCGCAGCCCTTCCGGCGGCACCAGATCGGTGAAGGGGTTGTGCGTCGGCGGCACGGCGTCATGCACCGCGCTGACCACCTGTTCATACTGGTGCGGACCGGTGACGGCCAGCACGTCGGGGTGGATTTGCCGGATCATGTCCGATTCCACGCCCATGCAGCCGGTGACGATGACCCGCCCGTTCTCCTTGATCGCCTCGCCGATGGCGTCCAGCGACTCCTTCTTGGCGCTGTCGAGGAAGCCGCAGGTGTTGACCAGAACGACGTCCGCGCCGTCGTAGCTGGGGGAGATCTCGTACCCCTCCGCGCGCAGGCGCGTGAGGATGCGCTCTGAATCGACGAGCGCCTTGGGGCAGCCGAGGCTGACGATGCCGACCTTCGGGGCGCCCATGGTCTGGGCGGCGGCCGGCGATGCGGACTTCGGAACGGGGGATGTGGTCATCGCGCGCGTATACCGCCGAATCGAAGATTACGCCAGTGAAACATGGCGACGAAGCGAGTCGGCATGGCCGATATGCCGATTCCGCCTGCGTTTGCCTGGGGTCCGGGAACTCAGCTTCTCTTGCCGGGCTCAAAGCGATGCGACAATTTGCAACAAAAAGATGAAGTGTTCGATGTTCCGTTTTTCGTTTGAACGCGCTAATATATGTGCTGGTGTCATGATCGACGTGGCTGCCGCCTTACAGCGATAGCTGCCTGCCTTTTGATACGCCCATCGTATAGCCACTAAACCTTATAGAGTGGAACAAATGGACTTTGCAAAAGTGCGCGGCGTTGCTGCGGGCCGGATGGCGACGCGGAACAACGCGGCATCCATCGGCGCCGGCGTCACGGGAGCCGGATCCATCGGAGCGGCCATGGACTTCACCGAACCGGATCATGCCGGCGGCGCGTCGCCGCAGGCCATCGCCGACGTCATGCTTCAGATCGCCCACATCGCCGACAGCCTGGGTTATACCCACGGATTGAAGCCGTCGCAGTGGACGGCGCTGCGCTATTTCGCCGGCGCCAACAACAGCCAGCGCACGGTGTCGGCCTTCGCCGACTTCCACGCCACCACCCGCGGGGCCGCCTCGCAGATGGTGGAGGTGCTGGTGGGCAAGGAGCTGCTGGTCCGCGTGCCGGTTCCGGAGGACCGCCGCGTCACCCAACTGCACCCGACGCCGAAGGCGCTGGAACTGCTGCGCCACGACCCGCTGAACGACTTCGCCGGCGTCATCGCCGAACTGGCGGGCGACGACCAGTACAAGCTGGCCGAGACGCTGACCAGCCTGCTGCGCGGCCTGCTGGAAAAGCGGCAGTCTGTCTGACTCAGGGCAGTCCGATTCCGGGCCGTCTTAACCGGGGCCGCTCCGATCGCAGCCGTCAGGGCTTGCGGCAGGCGGCGACCGCGGCCTCCAGCCCGCGCTGATCGCGCTCGCTGAGGCGGTTGGCGACGAACCCCTCCCACACCCCGATCCGCGCCAGTTCCGACTGCACGCAGCGGCAATTGGCGGTGCAGGTCGCCGACGCCACCCCGGCGCGCTCGCAACTCGACACGCAGGCCGCCTGGAAATCGCGTGCGGCAGGCGTCTCCACCGGCGACAGCTGCGCCGCGGCCCAGGCGATGCCGAACAGCAGCGGCTGGTGCAGCAGATAGACCGCGAGGCTGTGCCGCCCGGCCAGGGCCAGCAGCCGCCCGGCGCCGCTGGTCACCTCGACGCCCTCGCCCATCGCCGGCCACAGCCGCGCCAGCCCGATCCCGGCCAGAACGCTGCCGATCCAGGGCAGCAGCGGCACGAAGTCGTTGGAGTCCGGCGCCACCGTGGTCAGCCCGATCCAGCGCAGCCAAGGGCTGTCGAACAGCGGGAGGCCTTGCGTCGTCCCGATCAGCACCGCGGCAGCCGCCGTCGCCAGGGTCATGGCGGCCGGCAGGCGGACGAAGGCGAGGCCGATGACGCTCGCCACCGCGATGTGATGCAGCACGCCGAAGAAGATCGGGCTGTCGGGGAACAGGGCATAGGACGCCGCCGACACCGCCGCGGCTCCCGCCGCCACCCGTCCCAGACGACGCAGGAAGCGCCCCGGATCGAGCCCGTCGCGGGTCGCCAGCACCAGCCCGATGCCGGCCAGCAGCAGGAAGCTCGACAGGATCACGGCGCGCGCCGCCAGCCACAGCGGGTCGCCCAGCAGGTCGAAGCGGGCGAACCCGAAATAGGTGGCGTCCCAGCTGCCGTGATAGGCCGCCATCGCAACCAGCGCCAGCCCGCGCGCCACGTCGATGGCCGGCCGGCGGGAGCTGCGCGCGAGGTCCTGTTGTGCCGGCGCAATACCGATTGCCGTCATGATCCGGTCGTCCCCACCCCGAAAATCCACCCTTCTTGCCGCCTTGCGGTTTCGTCCAGTCCCGGCGGCGTCCAGGCCGACGCCTTGGCCGCGAGCCAGCGCAGGCCGGCGGCCGACACCAGCGCGTCGCTGTCATGGTCGCTGACCATACCGGAGCGCCGCAAAGGGTGCGAGCCCAGCCGGCGCAGTGCCTCGTCCATTTCGGCGGCGTCGCGGATCTTGCGCTGGCCGAAGCCGGTATGCTTGAGGAACAGGCGCGGGTAGATCTCCACCATCACGCTTTGCCCCGGCGCCGGATCCTCGAAGGGCCAAACCGCCAGCCGGCCGGGCAGGGCGGCGCGCAGGGCGCGCAGCACCCGCATGCCGGCCAGGGCGCCCTTGCCGACCTGCCGCGAGCCGATCAGCTTGTAGGGGCTCTGCGGGTGGCCCAGCCCGTCGGCGCGGCAGGCCCATTCGGTGGCGCGGTGCGGGTCCTCGTACCAGTCCGGCTGCGGCCCGCCATGCCAGAAACCTTGCCCATGCAGCGGATGGCTGGCGAAGGGGCCGCCGCCGAAGTCGGGCTCGCCGGAGCAGATCTCCTCCACCGCGTCCCACAAGTCGAACGCCGTCGCTTCCCGGCCGGGAAAGCCGCGCGCCGCCACCGCGAAGGGCAGGGAGAAGGCGCAGTCGATCCCCACCAAGGCGGGTTCTCGTGGCAGTTCCGCGCGCAGCCAGTCGAACACCGCCGTCCGCGACCACCAGCCGCCGGGCCCCTCGACCAGCCGGGGTGCTGAATCGCCCACCACGCACTCCGCCACCGCGATGCCGGCGTAGCGCTTGCCGCGGGCGCCGGACCAGTCGATGGCGATGAAGCGGCCGAAGGCGGGCGCCGCCGTCCCGGTCAAAGCTCCGCCACCTCCACCACGCCCGGCACCGCCTTCAGGGCCGAGCGGCTCTGGGCGGTGATGGTGTAGCTGCCGGGCAACTCGATCTCGATCTCCTTCAGCGGGTCGACCTCCACCAGCACGTTGATGCGGCTCTTGCCGCGCGACAGCCGGTCGAGCGTGGCGCGCAGATGCTCGATCGGGCCGGGGTCGCGCAGGACGACGCGCAGGCCGGCGCTGACCGAGGCGACGGCCTCCTCCAGCGGCTTGATCTCCTGGCAGGTCAGGCGGACCTCCTCGCCGTTCAGCTGGGCGTCCACCGTCATCAGCACCGGGCGGCCGGGCTCCAGCAGGTCGCGGTTGGCGGCCAGCACCTCGGAGAACAGCGTCACCTCATAGCCGCCGGTGGCGTCCGACAGTTCGACGAAGGCGAAGCGGTTGCCGGACTTGGCGGTCTTCTCCTTCTTCGAGACGACGATGCCCGCCATCTTGTAGCGGGTGGAGCCGCCCTTCGCGATGGCGGTCTGCAGTTCGGCGGAGCGCACCACCTTCATGCGGCCGAGCGGGCCGGAATAGGCGTCGAGCGGGTGGGCCGACAGGTAGAAGCCGATGGCACCGAACTCGTGCTTCAGCTTTTCCAGCGGTTCCCAATCCTTGACCTTGGGCATTTCGGGTTCGGGCAGGCCGCCGCCACCGCCGCCGAACAGGTTGCCGATGCCGCTGTCGCGCTCCGCCGCCTCCGCCTGGGCGTAGCGGATGATGGTCTCCAGCGCGGCATGGACCTGGGCGCGGTTGGGGTTCAGCCCGTCGAAGGCACCGGCGCAGGCGAGATTCTCCAGCTGGCGCTTGTTGATGGTCTTGAGGTCCAGGCGGCGGGCGAAGTCGAACAGGCTCTTGAAGGGGCCATTCTTCCGCCGCTCCTCCACCACCGCCCGCATGGCGGGCTGGCCGACGCCCTTGACGGCGGCCAGCGCGTAGCGCACCGCCTTGGTGCCGTCGGGCAGCTGTTCCACCCCGAAGATGGAGTCGGATTTGTTGATGTCCGGCGTCAGCAGCTTGATGCGCAGCCGGGCCAGCTCCTGCCGGAAGACGTTCAGCTTGTCGGTGTTGCCGAGGTCGAGCGTCATCGACGCCGCCATGAACTCCACCGGGTGGTTCGCCTTGAGATAGGCGGTGTGGTAGGCGACCAGGGCATAGGCGGCGGCGTGGGACTTGTTGAAGCCGTAGCCGGCGAACTTCATGACCTGATCGAAGATCATGCTGGCCAGATCGGCCTTCACGCCGCGCGCCTCGGCGCCGTCGCAGAAGATCTTGCGCTGGTTGTCCATCTCCTCCTTGATCTTCTTGCCCATGGCGCGGCGCAGAAGATCGGCGCCGCCCAGCGAATAGCCGGACAGCACCTGGGCGATCTGCATGACCTGTTCCTGGTAGATCATGATCCCGAAGGTTTCCTTCAGGATGCCTTCCAGGCTGTCATGCATGTAGTCGGCTTTTTCCTCGCCGTTCTTCACCCGGATGTATTTCGGGATGTTGTCCATCGGGCCGGGACGGTAGAGCGACACCAGCGCGATGATGTCCTCCAGCCGGTTCGGCTTCAGCCGGCGCAGAACGTCGCGCATGCCGGAGCTTTCCAACTGGAACACGCCGGTCGCCTCGGCACGGCTGAGCAGCTGGTAGCTCTTCTCGTCGTCCAGCGGGACGGTGGTCAGGTCGGGTTTCTCGGGGATCAGGTCGACCGCCGTCTTCAGCACGGTCAGCGTCTTCAGGCCGAGGAAGTCGAACTTCACCAGACCGGCCTGTTCGACATACTTCATGTTGAACTGGGTGACCGGCATGTCGGAGCGCGGGTCTCGGTAGAGCGGCACCAGCTCCTGCAGGGGCCGGTCGCCGATCACCACGCCGGCGGCGTGGGTCGAGGCGTGGCGGTAGAGACCCTCCAGCTTCAGCGCGATGTCGATCAAGTGGCGCACGGTGTCGTCGCCGTCGCGCGCCTGCCGCAGCATCTCCTCGCTGTCCAGCGCCTGCTGCAAGGTTACCGGGTTGGCCGGGTTGTTCGGCACCATCTTGCAGATCTTGTCGACCTGCCCGTAGGGCATCTGCAGCACGCGGCCGACGTCGCGCAGCACGGCGCGGGCCTGGAGCTTACCGAAGGTGATGATCTGGGCGACGCGGTCGTAGCCGTACTTGTTCTGGACGTAGCGGATGACCTCTTCGCGGCGGTCCTGGCAGAAATCGATGTCGAAGTCGGGCATCGACACGCGTTCGGGGTTCAGGAAGCGCTCGAACAGCAGGCCGAAGCGCAGCGGGTCGAGGTCGGTGATGGTCAGCGCCCAGGCGACGACGGAGCCGGCGCCCGACCCGCGGCCCGGACCGACGGGGATGTCCTGGTTCTTCGCCCATTTGATGAAGTCCGACACGATCAGGAAGTAGCCGGGGAACTTCATCTTGACGATGACATCCAGCTCGAACTCCAGCCGCTCGAAATAGGTCTTGCGGGTCTCCTCGCGCTGTTCCGGCGTCATGTCGGGCGTGAAGACGACCTTCTCCAGCCGCATCTCCAGGCCGGCGCGCGACTGGGCGCGCAGCTCGTCATCCTCGGTCCGGCCGCCTTCGCAGGCAAAGGGCGGCAGGATCGGCTTGATCGGCTTCAGCAGGAAGGAGCAGCGCCGGGCGATCGCCACCGTGTTGTCCACCGCCTCCGGCAAATCGGCGAACAGCAGCCGCATCTCCTCCGCCGACTTGAAGCGGTGGTCGGGGGTCAGGCGGCGGCGGTCCTCCTGGCTGAGATAGGCGCCCTCGGCGATGCAGAGCAGCGCGTCGTGCGCCTCGTACATGTCCTCGGTGGCGAAATAGCAGTCGTTGGTGGCGACCAGCGGCAGGTCGTGGGCATAGGCGAGGTCGATCAGCGCCGGCTCGACGGCGTTCTCCACCGCGGCGAAATGGCCGCGCCCGCCCTCGTGCCGCTGCAGCTCGACATAGAGGCGGCCGGGGAAGAGGCGCTTCAAACGTTCCAGGACGTCGAGCGCCAGATCCTTCTGCCCCTCGTGCAGAAGCCGGCCGACCGAGCCGCCGGGGCCGCCGGTCAGCGCGATCAGCCCGGCGGACCGCCCCTCCAGCGCGTCGAGCGTCACCTGCGGGCCGGCCAGCGGGTCCGACTCCAGGAAGGCCTTGGACACCAGCGCCGTCAGGTTGCGGTAACCCTCCTCGTTCTGGCAGAGCAGGACCAGCTGGTCGGGGGTGGCCGCCGCCTTGCCGGGCAGGCCGGGCTTGGTCTGGGCCGGGCCGACACGGGTGATGCCCAGCACGGTGCCGATGATCGGCTGCACGCCGGCATCCGACGCCGCCAGCGCGAATTCCAGCGCGCCGAACAGGTTGCCGGTGTCGGTGACCGCGACGGCCGGCATCTGCTGTTTCAGGCAGAGCTTGACCAGCTCCTTCACCTTGATCGCACCTTCCGACAGCGAATAGGCGGAATGGACGCGCAGGTGGATGAAGTCGGCGTGGGGCATGGCAACCGGAGATTTGCTGCGAGAGGGGCCCCTGGTTCTAGCACAGGCCGGAGGCTTCCCGCGACCGTCGCGCTGGCGCATGCGAACGTGGTATGGAAGTCGCCGCATCATGACCAGGGATGGGGAGGACGCCGCGATGGATCGGCCGCACCTTGCACCCGTCGCCCGACTGCGGCCGGCCTTCATGGACCGCCGCGCCGTCCGGGCGGCGACGCCGTTTGCCCTGCTGGCCGGCTTGACGCTGGCGCTCGCCGCCTGCGAGACCGTGCCGCCGCCGCCGGCCTCGCCGCCGCCCGCCGCCGGGCTGGAGGATGGGCCGGCGAAGCCCTTCGGTTCCGGCAAGGGCTGGACCGTCACCGTCCACTCGCCGCCGAGCGGCAAGCGCTTCTGCGTCGCCGAGCGCGGAATTCCGGTCGGGCAGAACGCCGCGCCGCGCCTGAGCTTCCGCACCGCCTCCGTCGAATCGGGCTTCATCCTGTCGGGCTTCACCCCGTCGGACAGCGGGGCCGTGGTGAAGCCCGGCGAACGCTATGACCTGACGGTCAGCGCCGACATGGGACCGCGCCTGTCGCTGAGCGCCCGCGGCCTGCCCAACGGCAGCCTCTATGTCGCCGTGCCGACCAAAGGCTTTCTGGAGGAGATGGAGCCGCTGGCCCGCGCCCACCGCGTCAGCTTCCGCAGCAGCGGGCTGGGGGAACTCGGCACGATGCTGCTGGGTGGATCGTCCTGGGCGATCAACGCGTCGGACGAATGCCGGATCCTGCACGCGGATTCGTGATGCCTGCCCGTGGTTGCGGGGCGCAGGTCAGCCACGCGGCAGGCGCGCCCTGCCGCCGATTGACCGCCGCCGCGGCGCCCGTTTAGCCTCCCAATCATGCGTGCTTCCCACATCCTGCTCGCCGTGGCGGTCGCCGCCGTCTGGGGCTTCAACTTCGTCGCGATCAAGGTCGGATTGCGCGATTTCCCGCCGCTGCTCTTCTCCTGCCTGCGCTTCGCGCTGGCGGCGCTGCCGGTGGTGGTGCTGGGCTGGGGCAAGGGGCCGCCGGTGGCGTGGCGCTATGTGATCGGCATCGGCGTGATGCTGGGGGTGGTGAAGTTCCCGCTGCTGTTCCTCGGTATCGACGTCGGCATGCCGGCGGGGCTCGCCTCACTGGTGCTGCAGGCGCAGGCCTTCTTCACCGCCATCTTCGCCGCCTTCGTGCTGGGCGACCGGCCGGGGCCTCGGCAGATCGGCGGCATGGTGGTCGCCTTCGCCGGCGTCGGGTTGATCGCGCTGGAGATGCCGGCGGGCGATTCGCTGCTCGGCCTCGGCCTGACGCTGGCGGCGGCGGCGGCCTGGGGCGTGTCGAACATCGTCATGAAGCAGGCCAAGGCGCCCGACCTGTTCAGCCTGATGGTCTGGGTCAGCCTGATCCCGCCCTTGCCGCTGCTGGCGATGTCGCTGGCGCTGGAAGGGCCGGACCGCATCGTCCATGCCTTCACCACCCTGACGCCGGTCGGGGTCGGCTCGCTGGTCTACATCGCGGCGGCGGCGACGCTGTTCGGCTTCGCCGCCTGGGGCTTCCTGATGCGGCATTACCCGGCCAGCCTGGTCGCCCCCTTCTCGCTGCTGGTGCCGATCTTCGGCATGAGTTCCAGCGCGCTGCTGCTGGGCGAGACCTTCACCGCGGCGAAGCTGGCCGGCGGGCTGCTGGTCTTCGCCGGGCTGGCGTTGTCGGTTCTGAAGCTGCCGTCCCCGGTGCGGGCGCGGGCCTGACCGCTCGTACCCGCCGCGGGGCAGCGGTCTGGAGTCTGAAATCGTCAAGGTCCTATTAACCTTGACAAGCTTGACGCGGCGTTATGGCCTTTGGATCATTCCGGTCGATCGGTGCGTCACCAAACCATAGGCAAGCTTTGATCTCTCCCGAAAGGACCGCGCAGCCGGACGGTGGCACGCCGGTTCCGCCGGCCTATCATTGGTTGGCCCATCTGCGCGCCAGCCGGCCGTTGCGCATCCTGCTGCTGATCGGCGGGCTGTCGGTCGCCGTGCTGCTGACGGCGACGATCCACTACATCGTCAGCATGCGCGAGCGCGAACTGGCGGGGGCGGAGCGCGAGCTGTCCACCCTGAACCTGTCGCTGGCGGAACAGACGGCCAGCGCGACGCAGAGCGTCGATCTGGTGCTGACCACGATCATCGATCAACTGAAGACCGACGGCATCGCCACGCCCGAAGACTATGTCCGCCGGATGGGCGGGCGCGACACCTACCAGATGCTGCGGGCGCGGATCTCCGGACTGCCGCAACTGGACGCGGTGACGATGATCGCCGCCGACGGCCACCTGATCAACTTCTCGCGCTATTACCCGATTCCGCCGGTCAACGTGTCCGACCGGGATTATTTCGCCTATCTGCGCGACCACGATACCGACGAGCCCTTCATCAGCGAACCGGTGCGCAACCGCGGCAACGGCAGCTGGACCATCTATCTGGCCCGCCGGATCAGCGGCCCGGACGGCGGTTTCGTCGGGCTGGTGCTGGGCGCCATCGAACTGAGCTATTTCGAGCGGATCTACAAGGCGCTGCAGCCGGACGGCGACGGCAGCATCAGCCTGTGGCGGCGCGACGGCATCCTGCTGGCCCGCCATCCGATGATGCCGGACATCGGCCGGGCGGTGGGCCAGCGCCAGTTCCTGACGGTGCTGGAGCGCGCGAAGTCCGGCGTCTTCCTGTCCGCCAAGGGGCTGAACGACGGCGCCCGTCTGGTGGCGACGCGGGCGCTGGCCGACTATCCGCTGGTCGTCAACGTCACCCGCAGGCTGGACGCGGTGCTGAGCGAGTGGCGCATCCAGGCCTGGACCATCGGCGCCGCCGGAACCGCCGGCATCGCGGCGCTGCTGCTGTCGTTGTGGGCGCTGGCCCGCCAGTTCAGCGCGTACGAGGCGGCGACCTGGGCGATGGACGCCGCCCGCCGCGCCGTGGAAGGCCGGGAGCAGGCCGAACACGCCCTGCGCCAGAGCCAGAAGATGGAGGCGATCGGCCAGCTGACCGGCGGCGTCGCCCATGATTTCAACAACCTGCTGCAGGCCATCGGCATCAACCTGCATGTCATCGACAGCCGCACCGAAGACGAGCGCATCGCCGGACCGGCGCGGCTGGCCCTGCAGGCGGTGGAGCGGGGGGCAACCCTGACCCAGCATCTGCTGGCCTTCTCGCGCCGGCAGCAGCTTCGCCCGGTCCCGGTCGACGTCGCGGCGCTGGTGGAGCGGGTCAGCCGCCTGCTCGGCCGCACGCTGGGCCAGTCGGTGCGGATCGAGACGGAGGTCGCACCCGACCTGTGGCCGGCGATGATCGACCCGACCCAGCTGGAAATGGCGGTGCTGAACCTGGCGCTGAACGCCCGCGACGCCATGCCCGGCGGCGGCACGCTGTGGATCCTGGCCGGCAACCGGTCGGTCGGCGCCGGGCCCGTGCTCGGGATGGCGGCCGGCGACTATGTCGTGCTGCGGGTGCGCGACACCGGCACCGGCATGCCGGCCGAGGTGCAGGCCCGCGCCTTCGAACCCTTCTTCACCACCAAGGAGGTCGGGCGCGGCACCGGGCTAGGCCTCAGCATGGTGCACGGGCTGGCGACCCAGTCCGGCGGCGGGGTGGAGCTGGACAGCCGGCAGGGGCTGGGCACCACGGTGACGCTCTATCTGCCGCGTGCGCGTCAGGAGGCGGATGCTCCTTCCGTCGGATCCGCGGCTCCTCCGGCGCCGGAGACGGCGAGGCCGGACGCGGCCGGCATCGGCGAGGGCTGCGCCGTCCTGCTGGTGGATGACGAGGAGCTGGTGCGCAGCGCCACCGCCGGCTATCTGGAACAGGCGGGTTTCGCGGTGCGTGAGGCGGCCGACGCGGCGGCGGCCCTCTCCCTGCTCGACCACGGCTTCCGGCCGGACGTGATCGTCACCGACCACATGATGCCGGGGATGACCGGGCTGGAGATGGCCCGCACCCTGCGCGCCCGTCGCGATGCGACGCCGATCCTGATGGTCACCGGCTATGCCGAGGATCTGACCTCCACCGCCGCGGCGCAGGAGGTGGAGCTGACCGTGCTGTCCAAGCCGATCGAGCCGTCCCGGCTGGTCCGCTCCATCCGCGACATGGCGGCGGTGGAGGGCTGAGCGCGGCCCCGTATGGTCTCCTAAGGGAACAGGAAGGGGCGTCACGGCGTTGGAAGGGCGGTCCCAGTCCATTTCAGCCCCGGAGCAGCCATGAACGCCCAATCCACGATCCGCGACGCTTATGACAGCGTGTTCGAAGGCAACACCAACTTGGGCATGGGCGAGCGCATCGTCTCGACCGGTCTCGGCCTCGCCGTCGCGGCGGGCGGCCTGCGCAAGGGCGCCAGCATTCCCGGCGCCATCATGGGGCTGGTCGGCGCCGCCCTGGTCGCCCGCGGCATGAGCGGCCACTGCCCGGTCAAGGAACGCCTGTCCGGCCACCAGCATGACCGGCTGGGCCATGACGGCCCCCAGGGCTCCTATGGCGAGTCGGGTCATGTCGGCCATTCGCGCATGGCGGAGACCTACTGACCGGCGCCACGCCGGATCGGATCCGTTCACCGTCTGTCGCATTCCATTCACGGGAATGCGCGACGCCATTAACCCTGATGGTGAATTGTTGGGCAGACCAGCGACGGGGTGAAGACCGGGGAAGGCGGGTGTGACATCCTGCCTTCCCCCGGGCTGCGGCCCCCGACCTGACGTCCCGCTCAGGAGATTCACCGCATGTGGTTCCCCGCTATTCGATCCCGTTCCGCCGTTGCGGCGTTGGCGGCGCTCTGCGTCGGTTCGGCACTCGTGCTGCCGGTGCCGGCGCTCGCCCAGAAGGCCACCTCCGCACCGGCCTCGGTCCGCTACGACATCGGCTACGACATCTTCTATCCGGTTCGCGGCCAGAACGGGATGGTCGCCTCCGAACACCGGCTGGCGACCGAGATCGGCGTCGACATCCTCAAGCGCGGCGGCAATGCGGTCGATGCGGCGGTGGCCGTCGGCTTCGCCCTGGCGGTGGTGCTGCCGAACGCCGGCAATGTCGGCGGCGGCGGATTCATGGTCGTCCATGACGCCAAGAGCGGCAAGGACGTCGCCATCGACTTCCGCGAGATGGCCCCGGCCAAGGCCTTCCGCGACATGTATCTCGACCAGCAGGGCAAGGTGGTCCCCGACCGCTCGCTCTACACCCATCTGGCGGTCGGCATCCCCGGCACCGTCGCCGGGCTGGCCCATGCGCTGGAAAAATACGGCACGATGAAGCTGGCCGACGTGATGGCCCCGGCGATCAAGCTGGCGCGGGAAGGCTACACCGTCACCCCGCAGCTGGCCGGCCTGCTGGAGGTCGAGCGCGACCATCTGGCGGCGTGGGACGCCACCAAATCCATCTTCTTCAAGGACGGCCGGCCGCTGACCGCCGGCGAGACGCTGGCCAACCCCGACCTCGCCAACTCGCTGGAGATGATCGCCCAGCAGGGGGCGAAGGCCTTCTATGAAGGCGCCATCGCCGACAAGATCGCGGCGGAAATGGCGAAACATGGCGGCTATATCACCAAGGAGGACCTGAAGGCCTACAAGGTGGTGGAACGCGAGCCGGTCAGCGGCACCTACCGCGGCTATACGGTCAAGTCGATGCCGCCGCCCAGCTCCGGCGGGACGCACATCATCCAGATGCTGAACATCCTGGAACGCTGGCCGCTGAAGGACTACGGCCCCGACAGCGCCAAGGCGATCCACCTGATGGCGGAGGCGATGAAGCTCGCCTATGCCGACCGCTCCGAATATCTGGGCGATCCCGACTTCACCAAGGTGCCGGTGAAGGGCCTGACCTCGCGCAAATACGCCGACGAGCTGGCGGCGAAGATCGATCCGGAGAAGGCGACGCCGGCGAGCAGCATCAAGCCCGGCAAGCCGGCGCCCTACGAGAGCGACCAGACCACCCATTTCTCGGTGGCGGACAGCCAGGGCAACGTGGTCAGCACCACCTACACGCTGAACCTCAATTTCGGCAGCGGCATCGTCGCCGAGGGCACCGGCATCCTGCTGAACAACGAGATGGACGATTTCTCGGCCAAGCCGGGCGTGCCCAACGCCTTCGGCCTGGTCGGCGGCGACGCCAACGCCGTCCAGCCCTACAAGCGGCCGCTCAGCTCGATGTCGCCGACCATCGTGCTGAAGGACGGCAAGCCCTGGCTGGTCACCGGCAGCCCCGGCGGCAGCCGCATCATCACCACCACGATGGAGACGGTGATCGACCACATCGACTTCAACATGAACCCGGCCGAGGCCGCCGCCCTGCCGCGCGTCCATCACCAGTGGACCCCCGACGAGCTGCGGGTGGAGAAGGGTCTCAGCCCCGACACCGTGCGTCTGCTGGAGCAGATGGGCCACAAGGTGGCGGTGAAGCCGACGATGGGCCGCACCCAGACCATCCAGCTGCGCGACGACGGGCTGTACGGCTATTCCGACCCGCGCAACCCCGACGGCATGACGCTTGGATATTGATGGCGGCTACTGAGGACGGATACTGAGGGAGAGGAGCGACGAGGCGCCCGGCGCAGGTCGGGCGTCACAATTCCCGTATACAAAGAAAAAACAGCGTGCTTTGGTAACCTGCGATCTGCCTTGCCGGACGGCACGCGGCTGCGATGCGCCGTGCCTGTTCGGATAAGGCAACGGAACAGTTGGCTTAAGGCGGGCCGGTCGGTTAGCCTTTGCAGGAGTAAACCGGAGCATTTGCCGTGGACAAGGCCTTGGTCGAGAAGAACCGCGAGTGGACCTATCAGCGTGAAGGAAAGCAGCCCGTCACCATCCGGGTCGCCGATTTCGAGCGCGAGGGGAAGCGCATCGTCGCTTTCCTGGAACAGACCGACATCGCCAAGGCGGCCGGGTCGCCCCAGCCGGCCGTGAATGACTGGCCCCGCATTGCCGAGGCCTATGCGCAGGAACAGGGCGTGTCGCTGAGCGACATCTATTGGTACGAGCTGCACCCGCGCCGCTTCGCCAACGGCCGGCCCAACGTGTCGGAATACCGCCCCGGCATGGCCGAATGGCGGTTCGAGACCAGCATCCCGCTCGCCCGCGCCATCGTGGAGCAGCTGGGCTTCGACCCCGACAATCTGCCGCTCGACATCTGATCGTCCTGCATACCGCCCTCGACCGGGTCTCGCGCGCAGCCCCTGTGATGCGCCGCGGGACCGGTGTATGATGCCTGCCGGAGCCATGCGATCGGCGGGACAGCGGCCTCGCGTCGTGGCGGGAGAGAGATGATGAAGACGGTGCGGAGGGCGGTCGCCCTGGGTGCTGTGATGCTGGCGGCCGTGGCCGCCGCCGCGGTGATGTCGGTTCCGGGAGCGGCGCAGGCGCGCACGTCGGTGTCGGTCGGCATCGGCATCGGGCCGGTTTTCCCGGGCTACGGCTATTACCGCCCCTACCATTATTATGCTCCGCCCCCGCCGGTGGTGCAGTATTACGCGCCGCCGCCGGTCGTCTATGCGCCTCCGCCGGTCCGATACTACGAGCCGCCGCCGGCCGCGCTCGGCGTCGATCCGGCAGGTCCGGTCTATTATTCGCGCAGCGGTCAGCAATGCCGCGAATACCAGAGCCGTGCCATGGTCGGCGGCCGGTCGCAGCCGGTCTACGGCACCGCCTGTCTCCAACCCGACGGCACCTGGCGCATCGTCAACTGAGGGCGTGCCGTCGAGCGGTCCTGCCGGGGCCTCACGCCTCTTCGGGGATGAGCGCCGGCAGCTCGTCGGCGTTCTCGTGGTGGATCCTGCAGACATCGTCCCAGCGCGACAGGAAGGCGTCGAGCAGGGACGGGTCGAAATGCAGGCCACGGTTCTGGACCAGATAGGCGCGCGCCTCCTCCAGCGTCCATGACCGCTTGTAGGGGCGGGTGGAGGTCAGGGCATCGAACACGTCGGCGATGGCGACGATGCGGCCGGACAGCGGGATCGCGGTCCCGGCCACGCCGTTGGGATAGCCCGTTCCGTCAAATTTCTCATGGTGGCTGAGCGCGATTTCCGCCGCCAGACGCAGAAGCGGGATGTCGCTGTTGGCCAGGATGCGATGACCCATGGCGGCATGCTGGCGCATCACTGTCATCTCTTCCGGGGTCAGGCGACCCGGCTTCAGCAGGATCATGTCGGGAATGCCGATCTTGCCGATGTCGTGCATCGGCGCCGCCTTCATCAGCTCCTGGGCATAGGCGCCGCCGCAGCCGGCCGCTTCGGCGATCAGCCGCGAATAGAGCGCCATCCGTTCGATATGGGCGCCGGTTTCGGGATCACGGTATTCGGACGCGCGCGACAGGCGTTTGACCAGCTCCTCCCCCTGGCGCTGGAGCACGGCGGTCACCCGCTCCACCTCGTCGGCCAGCAGGGCGGCGCGGTCGCGCAGCAGGGCGCGGCTCTGGCGCAGGGCCAGCAGGTTGCGCAGCCGCGCCTGCACCTCCGGCACGACGACCGGCTTGGTCAGGAAATCGTTGCAACCCTCGTCCAGCGCCCGCACGCGGATGTCGACCGCCGTGTTGGCGGTGACCATCACCACCGGGACATTGTCCAGCCGCCCATCGTCGCGGATGTGGCGCAGCAGTTCCATGCCGTCCATGTCCGGCATCATCTGGTCCAAAAGGATCAGGTCAGGCTCGTTCCCGCGCAGCCACTCGACGGCGTCGAGCGGGCTTTCCATCGAGACCGGTTCGGCATCGTCCAGCCGCCGGACGATGGCGGCCATGATGAACAGGTTGGTGCGGTCGTCATCGACGATGAGGATGTTCACCCTGCGGCCTCCGCCTCGTGTTCGCCGCTCTTGTGTTCGGCAATCCTGCCTTCCGCCGCCTTGCGGGCGGCGATCAGCCGGCCGGCTTCGGCCAGCAGGGCCTTCAGGTCGACCGGCTTTTCGAAGGCCGCCTCGGCACCCAGCAGCCGGGCCATCCCCGGCAGTTCCATCCGCAGGCGCAGGCTGCCGCCGGTCACCGCGATCAGGGGCGGGCGCGATTTCTGCTCCTTCAGCCGCAGGATCACCTCGTACCCGTCTGCCTCCGGCATGATGATGTCGGTCACCACCAGATCGACCGGATGGACGGCCATGATGGCCAGCGCGGCATTGCCGTTCTCCGCCTCCAGCACGCGGTAGCCGGCGCGGAGGAAGGCGATGCGCGCCATCTCGCGGAAATCGGGATCGTCGTCGACCAGCAGGACGGAACCGGCGGAAGCGGCGGCGGGCGCGGGTTTGGGAGCGGATTTGGGCCGCAGCTCGTAAAGGGTCATGTCCATGGTCGCCGCTTCCGTCTTCCGCCGCACACCGGCTGGTCGTGCCGGATGGAATTCGCTAAGCCTCACCATAGACGTCCACCGGCGCGCGCACCCGCTGTGTCTGGGATAGCGGAGGCGGGAAATGGGATAGTGGGGATATTATCCCGCGATCGGGGAAATAACCGTGCCGGCCGCGGCCGCGGAATATGACTGACGTGAAATATGGCAAAGCCACGAAAACTTAAGATTTCGGACGGCATAACAGGGAGTATTGATACCTTGGGATGAGCGTTGGCCGAGGGCGGCGGAGGCTGGTTGATGAAGATCTTGGTGGCAGACGACCATCCCCTGTTCCGGGACGCGCTCGAGCTGTCGATCCGTCAGGCGTGGCCGGATGCGGAAGTCGGCTGCATCGGTTCGTTATTGGAACTGCCCGTCTTGCGGAACCCGGACGACGATGCCCCCGCCGCGGTCTTCCGGTACGACCTCATCGTTCTCGACTGGCGCATGCCGGGTGCGGAGGGGAGCGACCCGATCAGCGTGCTGCGCCGGTCGGGGGTCCAGGGGCCGGTCGCCGTCGTGACCGGGGCGGAGGATGCGCTGACCGCGCTGGAGGTGCTGCGCTGCGGCGCCGAAGCCTTCCTGCCGAAGACCACGCCGCGCCGCATCCTGGCCCAGGCCCTGCGTCTGGTGGCGGAAGGCGGCAGCTTCGTGCCGAAATGCGTGGCGCTCGACCTGATGCAGATGACCGACCTGTCGCTCGACATCGACGAGGCGGAGGAGGGCGAGGGCCCCTCCCCGGAGGGGGAGGGGGCGCCGTCGTCCCCCCTGACCGACCGGGAACAGCAGGTGCTGTCGATGCTCGCCACCGGTGCCACCAACAAGGAGATCGGGCGGCACCTCAGCCTTCAGGAGGTGACGGTCAAGCTGCACACCCGCCGCATCCTGCGCAAGCTGGGGGCACGCAACCGCACCGACGCCGTGCGCCGCGCCCAGCAGGCCGGCCTGCTGTCGCGCAGCCTGAACGAAGCGTCGACCTGACCCGCCGCCCGTCCGGGCTGCGGTGGATGAGCGGCATGGTCGCATGTGGGGTCGCATAGGGGGCCGTATAGGGGTGGTCCCAGCAGCATGATCCCATCCTTTCTGCTATGGTCACCTCCTGTTCGCTCTGCCCTGGTCGTCCATTTTCGTTCGGCGCCGCAGGGGCGGGCACAACCGCAATGCGGCCGCATTCCGAGTCGCTGCAACCCGAGTCGCTGATGAGCCCATCCGACCATTCCCTGTCCGGGCCGCGAGCGGGCCGAACCGTTCCGGCGGTTCCGGCCGGCGTTTCCGGCAGCGGCATGGCGGCGCCCGCGCCCGCACTCGCCGCGCTGGCCGGAGCGGCGGTGCTTCTGCTGTCCGCGCTCGACCCTGTGCGCGAGGCGTTGCCCTGGCTGCTTCCCCTGATGGCGGCCGGCAGCGGTGCGGCGGGCGGGCTGACGCTTCTGTCGATCCGGAGCGCGCGCCGCCTTGCGGTCGGAGACGAAAGGCCGCAGGCCCATCCCGAACCGCTTCCCTCCGCATCGGCCGACAGGCAGGACGTGCCGGTGGCGGATAGCTCCGCCGCGATTGCGGCACTCGAGGAGGAACTGCGGGAGTGCGGCCGACAGGCCAACCAGCGGCTGCGCAGCCAGCAGATCGCGGCGATGGATGCCCGGGCCGACCTTGCCGGCGCCATCGTCCATGACATGAACAACGCGCTGGGCGCGGTTGCCGGCTATGCCGACTTCCTCGTCTGCGACCTGCCGGAGGGCTCGGCCCAGGCCAACTATGCGGGCCGCGTCGTCGTCGCCGTCGACCGCACCCGCTCCGGCCTCCGCCGGCTGGTGGCGGAAGCCAGGACGGAGCCGGTCAACCTGAAGCCCGAACCGGCCGGGATGGTCCTGGACGAGGCCGCGACGCTCCTGCGCTCGGTGCCGGCGCCGCCGGGCAGCCTTTCCATCCGTCATGACGCCGGTACGCCCGACCCCATCTGCAACGCCGGCCTGCTGGCGCGGACGCTGGCCGGACTGGCGGTGGAGATCCTCGCCGCCACCGGCAGGGGCGGCGACGCCCGGCTCTGCCTGCGCGCTTTCTTCCCGGCGGACGCGGACGATCCGGATGCCGACGCCGCCGTGGCCGGCTGGACCGTCCGCCCGCTGCTGACGCCGCTGCCGGGGCCGCACGCCCTGTTCGAGCTGCGGATCGACGGCCCGCCGCTGGCGGACGAGGTTCTGGCGGGGCTGGCCGATCCCCTGCTGGCCGTCCGCAGCTGCTATCGCCGTGGCCAGACGGCCGGGAAGGAGGATGCCCATTGGCCGGCGGCCCTGCAGACGGCGCGGCGCCACGACGGCGGCCTCAGCCTGCTGACCCACCCGGCGGAGGGCATGGCGGTGCGGCTCCACATCCCCGCCGCATCGCCGGCTCAGTCCCAGTTACCGGCCCCGGCGGCGTCCTTCCCGCGCGCGGCGAAAGCCCCGGCGCGGCACCTTGTCGCGCCGACATACAAGATCCTGGTGGTGGATGCCGATCCGGCATCCGGCGACCGGTTCCAGGCCGGGCTGGAGCGGCAGGGGTTCGAGGTTTCGGTCTGCGAGGATCTCCGCGAAGCGCTGGAGGTCGTCACCGACGAGCCGGGCTTCTTCGATGCGGTGGTGATCGGGCCGGGACTGAGCGCGCTTCCGGCTGGCCGGGCGCTGGCCGGCCGCCTGAAAGCGCTGCGGGCGGATCTGCCCTGCGTCCTCTATGCCGCGGCTGGCCCCGCTTCGGCGGGGCTGGGGGCCGAGGCCGGCGGTCCGGCCGACCTGCTGCTGCCGCTGCCGGTCGATCTGCCGCGGCTGGCGCGCGGGGTGGCGGCGCTCGCCGCGGGCGGTCCGCGGCACGCGGACGATGCAGGCGGTCCGCGGCACGCGGACGATGTGGGAGAGCGGCGCTGATGGGCGGGCGCTTTCATCTGCATGGCTTCATCGCCGCCATCTGGACGGCGACCCTGGTGATCGCCGCCGGGCTGTGGGCGACCGCCCTTGCGCTCGCCCATTACGACAATGCCGAGGCGATGGCGCGGGCGGAGCGCGACAGCGGCAACCTCGCCCGAGTCGTCGCCGAGCAGGCGACCCGGACCATGGCCGAAGCCGACCAGATCCTGCTGTTCCTGATCGACGACTTCCACGAGCATGGCGACAGCTGGAACCCCGGCCTGACCCGCATGCTGCGCCAGGCGGTGGAGCGGTCGGGCATCCTGCTCCAGCTGGCGGTGATCGACGGGCATGGCGACCTCATCCACACCAGCGTGGAGGATGCGCCGGCCCGCGTCCGTCTGGCCGACCGCGAGCATTTCCGCGTCCACGTCAACAACCCGAATGCCGGGCTGTTCATCGGCAAGCCGGTGTTCGGCCGGGCGTCCGGCAAATGGTCGATCCAGCTGACGCGGCGCGTCGAAAACGGCGACGGAAGCTTCGCCGGGGTGCTGGTCGCGTCGATCGACCCCTTCTATTTCAGCCGCTCGCTGGAGGAGCTGGACGTCGGCCCCAACGGGGCGGTGGCGATCATCGGCACCGACGGCATCCTGCGCGCCCGTTTGCAGATGAACGACCGCATCGTCGGCCGGGATGTCGGCGAATCGCCGGTCCTGCTGATGGCGCGCCGCCAGCCCACCGGGTTCCTGCGCGTCGCCAGCGTGATCGACGGCATTCCGCGCCTCCAGTCCTTCCGGACCCTGACGACCTATCCGCTGATCGTCATCGCCGCCTTCGACGAGGCGTCCTTCCTGGCCGACACCAGAACGCGGCAGCGGCTCTATCTGCTGGCGGCGGCGGCCTGCAGCCTCGTGCTGGTCGGCATGGCGCTGCTGGCGACGCGGCAGACGGCGCGGCTCGCCGCACTGGCCCGCCGGTTGGCCCAGAGCGAGGAACGCTTCCGCGATCAGGCGGAGACCGCCTCCGACTGGTTCTGGGAGATGGACGCCGACCTGCGATTCTCCCATCTGGCGGGGCCGCTGGTGCCGCACGTCGCCAACGGCACGCTGCCCATCGGATTGCGGCGGGAGGATGTCGCCCTGCGCGAGCCGGGGGATTCCGCCAGGTGGGAGCGGCACCGCCAGCTGATGGAGCGGCGGGAGCCGTTCCGCAATTTCCGCTACCGGGTGATGACGGCGGCCGGCTTGCGCTATTTCAGCGTCAGCGGCCGTCCGATCTTCGACCAGGACGGCCATTTCCGCGGCTATCGCGGCTCCGCCACCGACGTCACCGAGCGGGAGATGGCCGCCAACCGGCTGGCCTCCAGCGAAGCGCGCTATCGCGCCATGTTCGAGGCGGTCGGCCAGCCGATCGTCACCATCGACGAGCATGGGACCGTCGACGCCTTCAACCGCGCGGCGGAGCGGCTGTTCGGCTACCGCGCCGCCGACGTGGTGGGCGGGCCGATGACCCGGCTGATGCCGAGCGCGGTCGGCGCGGTGCATGACGGGCTGCTGGCCACCTACCGCGGGAGCGACGCCGCGGTCCCGCGGTCGGAAGTGCGGGAGCTGACCGGCCGCCGCAAGGACGGCAGCGAGTTCGCGCTGGAGGTGACGCTGGCCGGCTGGCGCGAGGGCGACCGCCGCTATGTCACCGGCGCTTTGCGCGACGTCACCGCACAGCGCGAGATCGAGGCCAGCCTGCGCCGCGCCAAGGAGGCGGCCGATCAGGCCAACCGCGCCAAGGGCGAGTTCCTGGCGACGATGAGCCACGAGATCCGCACGCCGATGAACGGGGTTCTGGGCGCGCTCGCCCTGGTGGACGGGCCGAACCTGAACGACGACCAGCGCCAGCTGCTGGACGTCGCCAACCGGTCGGGCAACGCGCTGCTGCAGATCATCGACGACATCCTCGACCTGTCCAAGCTGGAGGCCGGCAAGGCGGAGGTCGAGCCGGTCGATTTCGAACTGCGCGCCGTGCTGGGCGACAGCATCGACCTGCTGGAGCCGGCCGCCTGCGGGCGCGGCCTGATCCTGACGCGGGAGGTGGCGCCCGCCGTGCCCGACCGTGTGCGCGCCGACCTGCGCCGCATCCGGCAGGTGCTGGTCAATCTGGTCGGCAACGCGCTGAAATTCACCCACCGCGGCGGCGTCGCCGTGCGGGTCGGGCAGGAGGGGGAGGTGTCGGCGGACGGCACCTTCTTCCTGCGGTTCGAGGTGGCCGACACCGGGATCGGCATCCCGGAGGACGTGCAGCCGACCCTGTTCCGCCGCTTCACCCAGGCCGACAGCTCCACCACCCGGCGCTTCGGCGGCACCGGCCTGGGGCTGGCGATCAGCCGCGAGCTGGTGACGCTGATGGGCGGGCAAATCGGCGTGACCAGCGCCGAGGGCAAGGGCAGCACCTTCTGGTTCACCGTCCGCTGCGAACCCGCCGCCGATCCGTCGGCCGGCGTGCTCTCCGTGCCCTGCGGGCCGGAACCGGTGCCGGCGGAGGGCGGGGCGGCCCCGTTGCCGTCGGCAGCGTCGGCGAGCCTGCATGTGCTGGTGGCCGAGGACAACGAGATCAACCGCGACATCGTCGTCACCATGCTGCGCCGCGCCGGCCATCGCGTGACCGCGGTGGAGGACGGGCTGCAGGCGGTGCGGCTGGTGGAGGAGGGCGGCTTCGACCTCGTCCTGATGGACGTGCAGATGCCGGTGATGGACGGCGTCACCGCCACCCGGCACATCCGTGCCATGCCGGGCGAGGTGTCCCGCCTGCCGATCGTCGCGCTGACCGGCAATGTCATGCCCGGCCACCGCGCCGAATATCTCGCCGCCGGCATGACCGCCTATCTGACGAAGCCCATCGTGTCGGCCGACTTGTATGACGTGCTGAGGACGGCCGCCGCGCCGCGGGCGCAGGAGGATGGGGCGGAGGATGGGGCGGGCGCCGGACCGGACCGGACTGCGCCGCCGCAAGGGGAGCCGGAGCAGTCCTCCCCGGCGCGGACCGCCACCCTGCCGCCGCCCGTCCCGCCACCTGCACCATCCTCCGCGTCATCGCCCGGTGCCTCATCGCCCGGCGCCCCATCGTCCGGCGTTAGGGACCCGGAGCATTGGCGCACGGCGCCGCTGCTGGATGCCCAACAGGCCGACTCGCTGCGCTCGGTGATCGGCGACGAGGCCTGGATCCAGACGGTGACCGCCTTCCGGCGGACGGTGGACGACAGCGTGGCCGCGATTCGCGATGGGGCGGGACGGGGTGGGGCGCCCCTGGTCCGTATGGCCCACACGCTGAAGGGAACCGCGGCCAACGTCGGCGCCGTGCGGCTCAGCCGTCTGGCCTCGCTGCTGGAACAGCGGGTGCAGAGCCTTGGCGGCTGCCCCGACGGCGATCCGCTGGCCGAAGCGCTCGGCACCGTCGCCGATGCCACGCTGGACGCGCTGTCGTCCCATAACCAGCCGGCGGCCGGCAGGGAAGCCGAACATGCGACGGTATGAGGAAATGAAACATCCTGCCGGCGATTACTTTGTTTCAGGATGTGGATGAGGTAATTTCTCAAGGAAAAGCAGCGACCTGCGGTCGCAGATCTTTAGTATTATCAGTGTTATCGGTGACGGGATGGCCTGGAAGGTCTAGAGTGCGTGGTGGTTGGCCGCTGCCGATCATTCGTACTCTTAACCAGTGAAGTCCTCAACATGATCGCTGCCGGCAACATTCTCCACGTCATTTCCATCCGGGCGAAGGTTGTGGCGGTCGCGCTGTTCGTCTTCGCCGCGGTCGGCCTGTCCTCGGTCCTCACCATGCGCGACATGGGGCGGCAGACCGATCGCCTGTCCGACGTCCAGCGCGAGACGCACGAGGTGGTCGGCAGCATCATTCCCCTGGTGTCGCTGGTGGGCGAGATCCGGTTCGACGTGGCGCAGACGCAGCAGTGGCTGACCGACGTGTCGGCCACCCGCGGGCTGGACGGGATGAACGACGGGCCGGAAAAGGCGGCGGATTACGCCCGCCGGTTCGCGGAGCACACGGGCAAGGCCACCGAACTGGCGCGGTCGCTGAAGCTGCCGCAGGTGGTGGCGGAGATCGAGCGCACCCACAAGGCCTTCGGCCCCTATTACGAGATGGGCCGGCGCATGGCGCAGGCCTATGTCGACGGCGGCCCGGCGGCCGGCAACCCGATCATGAGCCAGTTCGATCAGGTCGCCGACGCGATGGGCGACAGCCTGGAGGCGCTGGGCGCCAGCGTGGTCGCCGTCAGTTCGGACCGGCTGACGGAACTGACCGCGGACATCGAGGCGGTGCACGAGTCGGCGGACGGGCTGCGCCGGACCCTGATCGGCGCCGGGCTGGCCATCCTGCTGATGGCCGCGACCTGCGTCGTCTTCCTGGAAGCGGCGATGATCCGCCCGATGGAGCGGCTGCGCCGCGCCATGGTGGCGCTGGCCGGCGGCAACCTGGAGGTCGAGGTCGGCCTGACCGAGCGCCGGGACGAGATCGGTCACATGGCCGACACCGTCCGCGTGTTCCAGCAGGGCGCGCAGGAGAATGCGCGCCTGCGTGCCGCGCAGGAGGAGACCCGCCGCCGCGCCGAGGAGGAGCGGCGCCAGGCGCTGGAGTCGATGGCGGAGAAGGTGGAGCGCGAGACCCGCGTCGCCGTCGACCATGTGGCCGAACGCACCAGCCGCATGAGCAGCAATGCCGGTGCCATGGCGGAATCGGCGGTGCAGGTCAGCGACAACGCCCAGAACGTCGCCGCCGCCGCCCAGCAGGCGCTGAGCAATGCCGAGACCGTCGCCGCCGCGACGGAGGAGCTGTCGGCGTCCATCGGCGACATCGGCATGCAGGTGTCCGCCGCCACGCGGGTGACCGGCCGCGCGGTGGAACGGGCCGGGCTGGCGCGGTCCACCATCGAACGGCTGTCGGCCTCGGTCGAGCGGATCGGCGCGGTCGCCCGTCTGATCGGCGACATCGCCAGCCAGACCAACCTTTTGGCGCTGAACGCCACCATCGAGGCGGCGCGGGCCGGCGAGGCCGGGCGCGGATTCGCCGTCGTGGCGAACGAGGTGAAGAACCTCGCCAGCCAGACCGCGCGGTCGACCGAGGAGATCGGATCGCTGATCGCCGAGGTGGAGTCGGTGACGGCATCGGCCGTCGGCGCCGTCGGCGAGGTGTCGGAAACCATCGACGAGGTGGCCGGAATCTCGTCCTCCATCGCTGCGGCGGTGGAGGAGCAGGCGGCGGCGACCCAGGAGATCGCCCGCTCCGTCAGCCAGACCAGCGACGCGGCGAAGGAGGTGTCGGTGCGCATCGGCCGCGTCTCCACCGAGGCCGACGCGACCCAGAGCCGCGCCGGAGAGGTGCGGACGGTCGCCGTCGACGTGGCCGGCGGCATCGACGCCCTGCGCAACGTGCTGATCCGCGTCGTCCGCACCGCCACCGCCGATGTCGACCGCCGCCAGCGCCCGCGCTTCGCCCTGTCGGTCGGCTGCGTGCTGGAGGGGGCCGGCGCCGGCCCGATGCGCGCCACCATCGCCAACCTGTCGGCGGGCGGCGCCATGCTGACCGGCGTGCCGGACCAGACGATCGGTGGCGTGACCGGCCGGATGCTGAGCTTGCGCATCGACGGGGTGGCCCGCCCGCTGACCGCCCGGATCAAGTCCAGCGAGCACGACCGGCTGCACGTGAAGTTCGACCTGTCCGAGGCCGATCAGGAGGCGTTCGATCGCGAGGTGGAGCGCCTGACGCGCGGCCTGACGCCGATGGCGGCAGTGGCCTGACTGGCAAGGCCGGGCGGCCCGGACAGGCCGCTTCGCCGGGACGAACCGGCCGCCAGCCATGCCCGCCGCTCATTTCGCACCTGCGGAAATGACGGCCTGCGGCGGATTGCCTCAGCGGGGGTCCGGCAAATATCCTGACCTCGCCCCGGTCGCTTTCCGTCCCTCCCTGCCGCCGGGCCATTCCCGTCCCCATCCTGCGCGACAGCGGAGTAACGACCATGGCTTCTGCCGGCCATAACGGCGACATGCGTGCCGGGGCACAGCTGGCCTCGGCCCATCCCGGGCTGGTGCTGCTGGCGCTCGCCATGGGCGGCTTCGCCATCGGAACGACCGAATTCGCGACGATGAGCCTGCTGCCCTATTTCGCCCAGGGCCTGGGCATCGACGAGCCGACCGCCGGCCACGTCATCAGCGCCTATGCGCTGGGCGTGGTGGTGGGGGCGCCGGTGATCGCGGTGCTGGCGGCGCGGATCGCGCGGCGGACCCTGCTGATCGGGCTGATGGCGGTTTTCGCCGCCGCCAACGTGGCCAGCGCCTTTTCGCCCTCCTATGGCTGGATGCTGGTCTTCCGCTTCCTGAGCGGGCTGCCGCACGGCGCCTATTTCGGCGTCGCGGCCCTGGTCGCCGCCTCGCTGGTGCCGCCGCAGCGCCGGGCGCAGGCGGTGGCGCGGACCATGCTGGGGCTGACGGTGGCGACCATCGTCGGCGTGCCGATGGCCAACTGGATCGGGCAGGCGCTGGGCTGGCGCTGGGGCTTCGGCGTCGTCGGGCTGCTCGCCCTGCTGACGGTGCTGCTGGTCTGGATCTTCGCCCCCAACGACCGGCCGCATCCGGAGTCGAGCCCGCTGCGGGAACTGGGGGCGTTGAAGCGGCGGCAGGTCTGGCTGACGCTGGGCATCGGCGCCATCGGCTTCGGCGGCATGTTCGCGGTCTACACCTATGTCGCCTCGACCCTGATGGAGGTGACGCAGGTGTCGCCGGCGGTGGTGCCGGTGGTGCTGGCGGTGTTCGGCGCCGGCATGACCGTCGGCACGCTGGTCAGCGCCTGGGCCGCCGACCGCGCCCTGATGCCGACCGTCGCCTTCGTCCTGCTGTGGAGCGCCGGGTCGCTGGCGCTCTATCCCTTCGCCGCCGGCAATATCTGGCTGGTGTCGGTGGTCGTCTTCATGATCGGCTGCGGCGGCGGGCTGGGCACGCCCCTGCAGGCCCGGCTGATGGATGTGGCGGAGGATGCGCAGACGCTGGCCGCCGCGCTGAACCACAGCGCCTTCAACGCCGCCAACGCGCTGGGCCCCTGGCTGGGCGGCATGGCGATCGCCGCCGGGCTGGGCTGGACCTCCACCGGCTGGGTCGGTGCGGCGCTGGCGCTGGGCGGTCTGGCGGTGTGGGCGGTGGCGATGCTGGACGCCCGGATGACCGCCAATACCGAACTTGCGGCAGAAGCCTGCGCCGGCGACTGAGCGGCCTTTCAGCGTCCGGACAAATCCCAGGCGATGCGCGCCGGATGTTCGCCGAGGTCGAGGGAACCGATGACGATCTCCCCCCGGCCGGACAGCGGCGCCACGTCGCCCAGCTTCAGCAGCCGCTGTTCGCCGTCCTGCGGCACCAGACGGGTGCCGTTGCGGCTGAGATCCTCCAGCGTGAAGGCGCCGTCGCGCAGCCGCACCACCGCATGGCGGCGCGAGGCGGAGGCATGGTCCAGCACGATCCCGCATTCGGCGGCACGGCCGATCACGACGTCTTCGCCGGCGTCGCGCAGGGCCACCGTCCGGCCCTGGTAGCTGAGCGTCAGGCGGGCGGCCGGCATCGGCGGCGCCTGCATGTCGACGGTCATGTCCGTCGGCCGGGCAGCCGGCAGGGCCGCCATGCGCTGGCCCGCCACGACGCCGCTGCCGGTCACCGACACGCGCCGGTCGTCGGGGATGGCGGCTATCTTGGCGATCAGCCCGTCCGCCAGGGCCCGAGGGATGCCGGCGGCGCGCAGGCGGCGGCCCAGCCCTTCGCGCACCTCCTGGATGGAGGCGCCGGGGGCCGCCAGCTCCGCCGCCGACTTCACCCGGTTGAACTCGTCGGCGACGCGCTGGATGACGACGCTGATCTTCTTGTGGCCGTAGGGGCTGGCGCCGAGGTCGAGCAGATAGCCGAGCCGCCCCGCCGCCGTGTTGAAGCGGCCGGCCAGCCGCGTCATCGTCTCCTCGAAGGGCAGGTCGCTGCCGCCGGTCGCCCAGACGGTCTTGCCGCGGCGGGTCAGCGACTCCGCCATCCCCGGCCCGCCCATGTAGCCGTCGAAGGCGATCATGCCGTCGACGATGGTGGAGAAGGCGCGGGCGTCGCTGGCCGCCCCGGTGCGGGTCAGCGGGGTCAGCCCGTCCAGCCCGCCGCGGATGCGATTCAGCAGCGCCTCGCGCGTGCGGGCGAAGCCGAGCCCGGTCCCGTCGGAGGCCAGGGCGTTGGACAGCGCCAGCAGCGGTTCGGTGTGGGGCAGCCGGTCGTCCAGGTCGCCGCGCAACGCCGCCAGCAGCGCCAGGATGGCGGAGGCGAGGTCGGGCGAATAGCCGATCAGGGCGCGGATCGGCTCCCGCCCGTCGGTGATCTCCGCCGCGAATTCATCGACCAGCCGGGTGCTTTCGCCGTCCTCTTCATTGTGCAGGCGCAGGACGGCGGTCAGCTTGGCCCCCCATTCGCGGTGCGGTTCCAACAGAGTGCCGAAGGCGTGGGTGACGATGCGGTCGCGCTCCTCCGCCGGGCGGTCGACGGCGGCCAGCAGCAGGCCGGAAACCCCGCCGCGCATCAGCGCCTGATCGAAGGGGGCCAGCGTGTCCGATTTCTGGGCAAGGTCCTTCAGCGTCGCGAACAGGCGGCTGAGCTGGTCGTAGCGCTCATGCGGCTTCACCCCCAGCATCGGCGCCTGGAGGGTGGCGAGCCGGCTGATCGAGGGGTTGAACAGCAGCGCCTCGCGCTCGAAATAGCGCAACGGATAGTAGCGGTGGAGCTGTTCGGACGGAATGACGCCCTGGTCGTCCCAATAACCGCGCAGCAACCGCAGCAGGGTCATCCGGCTGTCGAAGGAGAAGACCTGCAGCACGTCGGTGCAGAGGTTGGCGCTGTCGATCGGCGAAATGTTCGTCAGCTTGGCGCCGCCGGAGGAGGTCTTCTGGAAGATCGTCTCCTCCCGTCCGGTGCCGGTGACCTTCACCACGCGCACCACCGGGAACTTGGCAAGGCGCAACAGAAAGTTGGCGCGTTCCGTCGCCGACTTCTCGTCGTCGAAGACACCGTCGATGTTGGGCTTGCCGCCCTGTTCGACCACCACCTCGAAGCGCGCTTCGCGCCGTTTGGACATCGCCATAGCGTCCCCCCTTGACCATGCCCCCACCCGGCATGGTGTCCGGCTACGTCCCCACCCGCTATTTCCAGCGATTTTTCACCAAAATACTTTATGAACCTTAACATCAGAAGCGGAAAGACCCTGACCTTGACCGCAAACCGACAATCGGACAGCAACCCGTCCTGTCCCACATCGCGGCTGTCCATGGGCCGCCGACCGCTTCTCGGTCTGCTTGGGGCGCTTGCCCTACCGGCGCGTGTCGCCTGGGCTACGGGACCGCAGAATGCCACCAATGGTTTAGAAAGTGGTTCGATCGGATATTTCCTGTTCGATCCCGACAGCGGACGGGCCCTGGAGGAGCGGGCGGCGGACACCGCCTTCATCCCGGCGTCGGTGGCGAAGCTGCCGACGGTGGCGGCGGCGCTGGCGCTGCTGGGGCCGGACCACCGCTTCGCCACCCGCCTGCTGGGGACCGGGCCGCTGGAGGGCGGGGTGCTGCGCGGCGATCTGATCCTGCAGGGCGGCGGCGATCCGGCCCTGGCGACCGAAGGGCTGCTGCAGCTGCTGGCCGGCCTCGGTGCCGCCGGTTTGCGGCAGGTGGCGGGGCGGTTCCTGTACGACACCGCGCTGCTGCCCGAACTGGCGGAGATCGATTCCGGACAGCCCTGGGCCGCGCCTTACAACACTGGGGTCGGGGCGCTGTCGCTGAACTACAACCGGGCCCTGCTGAGCTGGCGGCGCGGCGGCACTCCTGCCGGGCCGGACGCGCTGACGGTGGCCGATGCCGGGCGGCTGCCGCTGGACAGCGTCGCGGTCCGGCCGATGGCGGCGGGCGGAGGGTTTCCGCTGCTGCCGGACGGGGTAGACCGCTGGCTGATGGCCCCGCCCGCCTCCGGCGAGGCGGGGGCCGCCTGGGTGCCGGTGGCGCGGCCGGGGCTGGCCGCCGCCACGCTGTTCCGCCGGCTGGCCGCCGATGCCGGCATCGCCCTGCCGGCGCCCGTGGCCGGAAGGGCGGCCGGTGGGGCGCCATCCGGAGCACCGGCGCTGGCGGTGCTGGACAGCCTGCCGCTGGCGGAGCTGGCGCGCGGGCTGCTGCGCCATTCCAACAATTTGTCGGCCGAGGTGATCGGGCTCGCCGCGTCGCGCCGGCTGGATCCGTCGGCCACCACCCTGCAGCGGTCGGCGGGACTGCTGCAAGGCTGGCTGACGCGGCAGCCGATTGGAGCGGCGAACTGGAACGGTCTGCAACTGGCCAACCATTCCGGGCTGGGCACCGGGTCGCGCGCCACGCCGCGGCAGATGGCGGCGCTGCTGCGGGCCGGCGGACCCGCCCTGTGGGACCTGCTGCCGGGGGAGGAGGACGGCAAGGCGCTGCCCCCCGGCGTCCATGCCAAATCGGGCACGCTGGCCTACGTCAAGGGGCTGGCCGGGCTGCTGACGGTGGCCAGCGGCCGGAGGCTGGGCTTCGTCCTGTTCATCGCCGATCCCGCGCGCCGGGCGGCGATGGATGCCGCGCTCGACCGCCGGGTGACCGCGACGCCGGCGGAGGCGCGCGCCTGGGCCGCCGGTGCCCGCCGGCTGCAGGGCGAAATCCTGGAGCGGTGGGCTTCCACCTATTGACTGACATAAGTCATAGGAACGAAGATAGTGTCCTCGCTAAAATGCAGGTCAAAGTTGAAGCGGCCGTAATCGACCTGTAACGGATTGATCGCCGGCCCGGCCGCCCCATATCCGTGCACACCCTGCAGAGAGAACCCCAGATCCGATGATGACAGACCGTTCCTGCACCTCTACCGCGCGCAGCGTCCTGCGCCGCCGGCTGGAACGTCAGGATGTTGCCGCCAACCGCTATCACGACCGGCGGCTGGGGGCGGAGGTCGTCAACATCGTCGTCGGCGGCTGCGTCGTCACCGACGACCCGAACGTCGTCATCACCACCACGCTGGGCTCCTGCGTCGCCGCCTGCCTGTATGATCCGGTGGCGGAGATCGGCGGGATGAACCATTTCCTGCTGCCCGACGCCGGAAGCGACACGCTGTCGCTGTCGTCGCGCTACGGCGCCACGGCGATGGAGCAACTGATCAACCGGCTGCTGAAGGTCACCGGCCGGCGCGACCGGCTGCGCGCCAAGCTGTTCGGCGGCGCCAACGTCAACCTGACCACGCTGCGCAGCGCCAACATCGGCCAGCGCAACGTCGAATTCGTGATGGAGTACCTGGCGACGGAGGGCATCCCCACCGTCAGCTGGGATGTCGGCGGCGCCAGCCCGCGCGCCGTGCGCTTCTTCCCCACCACCGGGCGCAGCCAGCGCCGGCTGATCGGCGACGAGACGCTGCACGACATTGCCCGCAACGAATCGTCCTACATCGAGCATCTGCGTAAGTCGCGGATCGAAGGCGACGTCGAGCTGTTCTGATAAGCTCGACCGGCGGCGTTTCGTCAGCTATGGGCTGCGCCGCCGACACCCGCCGTCCTTCCGCGGAGCGCTTCATGGCCGACACGCTGTTCCGGATCGCCACCTTCAACCTGGAAAACCTGGACGACGATGCCGACGAGCCGCCCTTCGAGGCGCGGATCGCCACGCTGCGCCCGCAGCTGGAGCGTCTGGAGGCCGATATCCTCTGCCTGCAGGAGGTCGACGCCCAGCATCCGGTGAAGAGCGAGCCGCGGACCCTGCGTGCGCTGACCCGCCTGCTGGAGGGCACGCGCTATGCCGGTTACCACGTCACCGCCGGCGATGGCCCGTCGCCGGCCGACCGCCACAATCCGGTGATCGTCAGCCGCTGGCCGATCCGGGCGGCGCGGCTGCTGCGCCATCATCTGGTGCCGCCGGCCCGCGTGCGCCTCGCCACCGCCGACCCGGTGGCGGAGGGGGAGACGGAGGTCGGCTGGGACCGGCCGGTGCTGCATGCCGAGGTGGAGATGCCGGACGGGCGCATCCTGCATGTCTTCGACCTGCATCTGCGCGCGCCCATCGCCGCGCCGGTGCCCGGGCAGAAGGCCGGGGCCCAGACCTGGAAGACGGCGTCCGGCTGGGCCGAGGGCTTCTATCTCGCCTCGATCAAGCGGGCGGGGCAGGCGCTGGAGACACGGATGGCGGTGGACCGGCTGTTCGACGCCGATCCCGATGCGCTGATCGTGGTGGCCGGCGACTGCAACGCCGATCTGGAGCAGACCGCCGTCCGCATCATCCGCGCCGCCTCCGACTTCACCGGCAATCCAGACCTCGCGGGCCGCGTGCTGGAGCCGTTGGAGGAGGCGATCCCGGAAGAGCGGCGCTACACCGTGCTGCATGCCGGCACGGCGGTGCTGCTGGACCATCTGATGACCTCGCCGCGCCTGACCGAGCGGCTGCGCGACATCGCCATCCACAACGAGGACCTGACCGACGAGGTCGACCATGCCGACGAGCCGTCGCCGGTCAGCTACCACGCGCCGGTGGTGGCGACCTTCTCGCTGTAAGCCGCCCCGCCGTCAGCTGCGGTCGATCATGTCCGGTCGATGACGATCACCCGGAAATCGTTGACGTTGGTGCGGGTCGGGCCGGTGACGACCAGATCGCCCAGCGCCTTGAAGAAGCTGTAGCCGTCGTTGTTGGCGAGGAAGGCCTTGGCGTCGAGGCCCATCTCCTCCGCACGGGCCAGCGTGTTGGGGCGCAGGATGGCGCCGGCATTGTCCTCCGTCCCGTCGATGCCGTCGGTGTCGAAGGCGGCGGCCCAGATGCCGGGCTGGCCGTCCAGCGCCACGGCGAGTGCCAGCAGGAATTCGACGTTGCGGCCGCCGCGGCCCTGGCCGCGCACCGTCACCGTGGTCTCGCCGCCGGACAGGATCACGGCGGGGACCGGGGCCGGCTGGCCATGGCGGGCGACCTGCCGGGCGATGCCGGCATGGACCTTGGCGACCTCGCGCGACTCGCCCTCGATGGCGTCGCCGAGGATGACCGGGGTGTAGCCGCGGTCGCGGGCGAGCGCCGCCGCCGCTTCCAGCGCGTCCTGCGGGGTGGCGATGATGGTGGTCTCGGCGCCGGACAGCCGTGGGTCGCCGGGCTTCGGCGTCTCGTCCCCGGCGGCCTCCAGGAAGGCGGCGACGGCGGGCGGCGGGGTGATACCGTATTTGGTCAGGATGGCGCGGGCGTCGGCGAAGCTGGTCGGGTCGGGCACGGTCGGGCCGCTGGCGATCACCGACGGATCGTCGCCCGGCACGTCGGAGACCAGCAGCGAGACGACGCGGGCCGGGTGGGCCATGGCGGCGAGCCGGCCGCCTTTCACCGCCGACAGATGCTTGCGCACGCAGTTCATCTCGCCGATGTCGGCGCCGCTCTTCAGCAGCGCCTTGGCGACAGCGCGCTTGTCCTCCAGCGTGATGCCGGGCGCCGGCAGCGCCAGCAGGGCGGAACCGCCGCCGGAAATCAGGCAGAGCACGAGATCGTCGGCGGTCAGCCCCTGCACCATCTCGACGATGCGGCGGGCGGCCTCCTGCCCGGCGGCGTCGGGCACCGGGTGGCTGGCCTGCACCACCTCGATCCGCTCGGTCGGCAGGTCATGGTCATAGCGGGTGACGACGAGGCCGGTGAGCGGCCCCGGCCAATTGTCCTCCACCGTCTTCGCCATGGCCGCCGCCGCCTTGCCGGCGCCGATGACCACCGTGCGGCCCTTCGGCGGCTGCGGCAGGGCCGCCGGCAGCCGGGTCTCGGCGGTCACCGCGGTGAGGGCCGCCTGGAACAGGTCGTGGAGCAGGGCGTCGGCATTCGTGGCGGTGGTGGTCATGGTCGCTCGGGCGTCGTGGGGTGCGGGGCGGTTAGAATGCACACAAATGAGGGGTGGGCCAATGGTTTGGGTGGGGATTGGTAAGGTGTCGGCTTGCGATGCCCCCACCCCAACCCTCCCCCGCTGGGCGGGGGAGGGGGCTGGTGCTGAGGCGGGAGAGTGGCGGCAGTCCCTCCCCTGCGAAGCGGGGGAGGTTAGGTGGGGGCAATCGAGGCCGACACCCACACCGACAGTGCCCTCACTTCGACCCGACCTCGTGCCCCGCCAGCAGTTCCAGCGCGCGGAGCATGCCGGAGTGATCCCAGGCCGAGCCGCCCTGCGCGGCGCAGGCGTTGAACAGCTGCTGGCAGCTGGCGGTGTGCGGCAGCGACAGGTTCAGCGCCTTGGCGCCGCTCAGCGCCAGGTTCAGGTCCTTCTGGTGCAGCTCGATGCGGAAGCCGGGGGTGAAGTTGCGGTTGATCATCCGCTCGCCATGGACCTCCAGGATGCGCGAGGAGGCGAAGCCGCCCATCAGCGCCTGACGGACCTTGGCCGGATCGGCGCCGGCCTTCGACGCGAACAGCAGGGCCTCGGCCACCGCCTCGATGGTGAGCGCGACGATGATCTGGTTGGCGACCTTGGTGGTCTGGCCGTCGCCGTTGCCGCCGACCAGCGTGACGTTCTTGCCCATCTTGTCGAACAGCGGCTTGACCGTGTCGAAGGCCTCCTGCGGGCCGCCGACCATGATGGTCAGCGAGGCGGCCTTGGCCCCGACCTCGCCGCCTGACACCGGGGCGTCGAGATAGGCGCAGCCCAGGTCATTGATGCGCTTGGCGTATTCCTTGGTCTCGATCGGCGAGATCGAGGACATGTCGACCACGATCTTGCCCGACGACAGACCGGCGGCGACGCCGTTCTCGCCGAACAGGGCGGCGCCGACATGGGGGGTGTCCGGCACCATGGTGATGATGACCTCGGCCGCCGCCGCGACCTCCGCGCCGCTCGGGCAGGGAATGGCGCCCTTGTCGGTCAGCTCGGCCGGGACCGGCTTGAGGTCGTGGACGTAGAGGGTGTGACCGGCGTCCAGCAGGTGCCCCACCATCGGGGTGCCCATGATGCCGAGACCGATGAATCCGACCTTCATTGTTCTGGTCCTTTCTCGCGTGATGTTGGGGGCGTTTCAGGCGGTCGCCGGTTCGGTCTTGTAGGGGGCGAACCAGCCTAGCCCCTCGTCCGTCGTCGTCTTCGGCTTGTATTCGCAGCCGACCCAGCCGCGGTAGCCGATGGCGTCCAGATGCTTGAACAGGAAGGGATAATTGATCTCGCCGGTGCCGGGCTCATTGCGGCCGGGGTTGTCGGCCAGCTGGACATGGGCGATGCGGGCGAGGTTGGCCTCGATGGTGCGGGCCAGATCGCCTTCCATGATCTGCATGTGGTAGATGTCGTACTGCACGTACAGATTGTTGGAGCCGACCTTGTCGATCAGATCCAGCGCCTGTTTCGTGCGGGTCAGGTAGAAGCCGGGGATGTCGCGGGTGTTGATCGGCTCGACCAGCAGCTTGATCCCGGCGCCGGCCAGCGCATCGGCGGCATAGGCGAGGTTGCCGACCAGCGTGCTTTCGGCCGCGGCGGCGTCGCCGTCCTGCGGCAGGATGCCGACGAGGCAGTTGACCTGCTTGCAGCCCAGCGTGCCGGCATAGTCGATGGCGCGGGCGACGCCGTCGCGGAATTCCTGCACGCGGTCGGGCATGATGGCGATGCCGCGCTCGCCGCCGCCCCAATTGCCGGCCGGCAGATTGTGCAGGACCTGGGTCAGCCCATGCTGGCGCAGCTTCTCGGCCAGCGCGTCGGCGGGGAAATCATAGGGAAACAGGTACTCGACCCCACGGAAGCCGGCATCGGCCGCCGCGGCGAATCGGTCGAGGAAGGGACGCTCGTTGTAGAGCATCGTCAGGTTGGCGGCGAATTGCACCATGACCGAACTCCCGGTTACGCGAATTGGCCGCCGCGGATGGAGGGGCGGCCCTTGGGAAGGGAGCTTGACCGCCGCGCAGGCCCTTGAGCCAGTTCGCCGGACGGCTTTTTCACACAGCGGAAAGCGGGGTGCGCGAACGATCGCGCTGAGGGAGACCACGGAACTCAGTTGACGCTTACGTCACCCTGAACTAGGCTTCGCGACATCAATCATCCGTCTGCCTAGCGCCGCAAGAAGCGCGGGTTCCATAACCGGAGGAAGCGTCCCGTGACCCAGCCCGAGACCATGCCCGGCTCCCAGCCCTATCCGCATCTGCTGGCCCCGCTCGATCTCGGCTTCACGGTGCTGAAGAACCGGGTGCTGATGGGGTCGATGCACACCGGGCTGGAGGATCGGCGCCGCCATTTCCCGCGGCTGGCCGCCTATTTCGCCGAGCGGGCGCGCGGCGGGGTCGGGCTGATGGTGACCGGCGGCTTCTCGCCGAATGTGGAGGGGTGGCTGTCGCCCTTCGGCTCCACCCTGGCCCGGCATGGCGCGGCGCGGGCGCATCGGGTCATCACCGACGCGGTGCATGCCGAAGATGGCAAGATCGCGCTGCAGATCCTGCATGCCGGCCGCTATGCCTACAGCCCGCTGTCGGTGGCGCCGTCGCGCATCAAGTCGCCGATCACCCCCTTCACGCCGCGAGCCCTGACCGCGCGGGGGGTGGAGCGCCAGATCCGCGCCTATGTCCGCTGCGCCGAGCTGGCGCGCGAGGCCGGCTATGACGGGGTGGAGGTGATGGGGTCGGAAGGCTACCTGATCAACCAGTTCCTGGTGACCCACACCAACCAGCGCACCGACAAATGGGGCGGGCCTTACGAGAACCGCATGCGGTTTCCGGTGGAGATCGTGTCGCGCATGCGCGAGGCGGTCGGGCGCGACTTCATCATCATCTACCGCCTGTCGATGCTGGACCTGATCCCCGACGGCAGCAATTGGGAGGAGGTGGTGCAGCTTGCCCAGGCCATCGAGCGGGCCGGCGCCACCATCATCAACACCGGCATCGGCTGGCACGAGGCGCGGGTGCCGACCATCGCCACCAGCGTGCCGCGCGCCAACTTCGCCTGGGTGACGGGCAAGCTGAAGGGGGCGGTATCGATCCCGCTCTGCACCACCAACCGCATCAACACGCCCGAGGTCGGCGACGCGGTGATCGGCGAGGGGCTGGCCGACATGGTGTCGATGGCGCGGCCCTTCCTGGCCGATCCGGACTTCGTCGCCAAGGCGGCGGCGGGCCGGCCGGAGGCGATCAACACCTGCATCGCCTGCAACCAGGCCTGCCTGGATCACATCTTCTCCGGCAGGACGGCCAGCTGTCTGGTCAACCCGCGCGCCTGCCACGAGACGGAGCTGGTGATCGCCCCCGCCGTGAAGCGCAAGCGAGTCGCCGTGGTTGGTGCCGGCCCGGCCGGCCTCGCCTGCGCCACCACGGCGGCGGAGCGTGGGCATGAGGTGCATCTGTTCGACGCGGCCGAGGAGATCGGCGGCCAGTTCAACATGGCCAAGCTGATCCCCGGCAAGGAGGAGTTCCACGAGACCCTGCGCTATTTCCGCAACCGGCTGGCGGAGACCGGCGTGGCGCTGCATCTGGGGCGGCGGGTGACGGCAGAGGATCTGACGGGCGCCGGCTTCGACGAGGTGGTGCTGGCGACCGGGGTGGTGCCGCGCGACCCGAAGATCCCCGGCCAGGACCATCCCAAGGTGCTGACCTATGTCGACGTGCTGCGCGGCGCCAAGCCGGTCGGCCGGCGCGTCGCGGTGGTGGGGGCCGGCGGCATCGGCTTCGACGTCAGCGAATTCCTGGCGCAGGAGGAACCGTCGCCCAGCCTCGACCCGGCGCTGTGGCGTGCCGAATGGGGGGTGGCCGATCCGGCCGAGGCGCGCGGCGGCGTCGCCGGCATCCGCCCCCACCTGACGCCGCCGGCGCGCGAGATCGTGCTGCTCCAGCGCAAGGCGACCAAGCCCGGCGCCGGCCTGGGCAAGACCACCGGCTGGATCCACCGGGCGCAGCTGAAGATGAAGACCATCAAGGCGCTGTCCGGCGTGAACTACGAACGCATCGACGACGAGGGGCTGACCGTCAGCTTCGGCGAAAAGCGCGAGAAGGTGCAGACGCTGGCGGTCGATACCATCGTTCTGTGCACCGGGCAGGAGCCGCTGCGCGAGCTGCACGCCCCGCTGGAGGCCGCCGGCATCGCCGTCCACCTGATCGGCGGCGCCGACGTGGCGGCGGAGCTGGACGCCAAGCGCGCCATCGCCCAGGGGACGCGGCTGGCCGCCGGCCTGTAACGGCAACGCGCCCTCTCTCCACAGCCATGGCGGGAGTGAGGGCGCCTTTGTCACACCCATGGGCGGACGCATCACGAGCGAAACTGCTTGCCGTTCCAGCTGATATATTAGTATTCTGAGGCATGTGCTTCTGAGGAGGCTGGACGCCATGCCATCGGGCAACCCGCCGGCCAAAACCGGTTCCATCGCGGTCCCCCCGCCATCAACGACGCCGACCCTGTCGGCCAAGGCCGCTCCGCTCTTGAGCCGCCCGCCGGCGCGCCGGGACATGCGGCGCGGTCCGACCGCCGCCGACGCCATCCACCGCGACCTGCGGGCGGAGATCGTGTCGCTGAAGCGCAAGCCGGGCGAACCCATCGCCGAGAAGCAGATCGCCGAGGCCTATGGCGTCAGCCGCACGCCGGTGCGCGAAGCGGTGCTGCGTCTGGCGGACGAGGGGCTGATCGAGATTTTCCCGCAGTCCGGCACCTTCGTCGCCCGCATTCCGCTGGGCGCCCTGCCGGAAGCCGGCGTGATCCGCAAGGTGCTGGAGCGGGCCACCGTTCGCTTCGCCGCCGAACGCGCCACCCGCAGCCAGATCGCAGCACTCCACGCCTGCCTGGAACAGCAGCGCGAGGTCGATGCGGAGGGCGACGCCGACGGCTTCCATCAGGCCGACGAGGCTTTCCACGCCCAGATCACCGAGATGGCGGGCTATCCCGGCTTCTGGGGCATCATCCAGCAGGCGAAGGTCCAGCTCGACCGCTGCCGCCGCCTGACCCTGCCGGTCCCCGGCCGCATGCGCACGGTGATCGCCGAGCATGAGGCCATCGTCGAGGCCATCGCCGGCCACGACCCCGACCGCGCCGAACAGAGCCTGATCCGGCATCTGGACAATTTGCAGATCACGGTGGACGACGTGCGCAACGCCGCCCCGCTCTATTTCTCCGGCAGCCTGACCGACGGGGCCGCCCTTCCCGATGGAGCACCCTGATGACGAACGAAACCCGCCGCCGCGTCGGCGTCATCGGTCTGGGCATGGCCTCGGCCCCGCATGCGCAGAGCCTGATCGATCTGGCCGGCCGGGTGGAGGTGGCGGGCTGCTTCAGCCCCTCGGTCGAGCGCCGCGCCGCCTTCTCTGCCCGCCACGGCCTGCCGGTGGTCGACCGGTTGGAGACGCTGCTGGAGGATCCGGCGCTGTCGGCCGTCCTGCTGCTGACCCCGCCCGACACCCATGCCGATCTGGTGGCGCGCTGCGCCGCCGCCGGCAAGCATGTGCTGCTGGAAAAGCCGCTGGACGCCACGCCGGAGGGGGCGCGGGCGGTGGTCGCCGCGATGGAGGCGGCCGGGCTGACGCTGGGCGTCATGCTGCAGCACCGCTTCCGGGCGTCGGTGGAACGGCTGGCGGCGCTGATGCGCGACGGCGTGCTGGGCCGGCCGCTGACGGCGGCGGTTTCGGTGCGCTGGTGGCGCGACGCCGCCTATTACGCCCAGCCCGGCCGCGGCAAGAAGACGCGCGACGGCGGCGGCGTGCTGCTGACCCAGGCGATCCACACGCTCGACGCCTTCGTCAGCCTGCTCGGCCTGCCGGATCAGGTCGCGGGATTTGCCGCGACGAGCGTCTTGCGCAGCCGGGACACGGGCATGGACACGGAGGATGTGGTCGCCGCCGCGCTCCGCTACGGCAACGGCCTGCTGGCGACCGTCGATGCGACGACCGCCGCCTATCCCGGCTATCCGGAGCGGATCGAGATCGCCGGCACCGGCGGCTCGGCGGTGCTGGCCGGCGACCGGCTTGAGGTGCAGCTGGTCACGGGCGAGCGCATCGTCGCGGGTCAGGACGGCGCCACGCTGGGCGGCGGGGCCGACCCGATGGCCTTTTCCCACCAGCACCACCGCGCCGTGCTGTCCGACTTCCTCGACGCGCTCGACCAGGGGCGCCGGCCGCGGGTGGACGGGCGCGAAGCGCTGAAGGTCCACCGGCTGATCGAGGCGCTGCTGGAGGCCGCAGGCAGCGGCAGAATCGTGGAGGTCGGCACTCCCTGATCCCCACTTCTCCCAGCGATTCCGGCGGTCGTAAGCGCGGCCTTGCGGAATCCACCACTTTGGCGTAAAGCGCCAGAACCAGGCCGGGCCCCTCTGGCAACCGTCACCGGTTGCGATGTCGGACTGGGAAGACAAGGAGCGGCCCGCGCCCCGTGCCCCTGACCGGCGCCTCCCGTCCGATGGTCTCGGCGTGACCCGACCGGTCGGCACGGACTTCGCGCGGCTTCTCCTCCCACATTCATCGTGATGCGAGGATTTCCGCTCAAATGACGGAACTATTCACCACAGAGGCGCTCTTTGCGCTGCTCCAGGTCATCATGATCGACCTGGTGCTGGCCGGCGACAATGCCATCGTCATCGGTCTGGCCGCCGCCGGATTGCCGCGGGAACAGCGCGGCAAGGCAATCCTGATCGGCATCCTGGCGGCCACCGTGCTGCGCATCGCCTTCGCGGCCGTCACCACCCAGCTTCTCCAGATCATCGGGCTGCTGCTGGCCGGCGGTGTGCTGCTGCTGTGGGTCTGCTGGAAGATGTGGCGCGAACTGCGCCAGTCGCACGAGGAGGACGAGGCGGTCGAGGCGCTGGAAGACGATGGCGGCGCCGAAGCCGCCGGGCCGCGCAAGACCCTCGGTCAGGCGGTCTGGCAGATCGTGGTCGCCGACGTGTCGATGTCGCTCGACAATGTTCTGGCCGTCGCAGGTGCGGCGCGCGAGCATCTGGGGGTGCTGGTCATCGGCCTGACACTGTCCATCGCCCTGATGGGCCTTGCCGCCAGCGTCATCGCCCGCGTCCTGCACAAGCACCGCTGGCTGGCCTATGTCGGCCTCTCCATCATCCTCTACGTCGCTCTGCACATGATCTACCGCGGCGCCATCGAGGTGTGGCCCCTGGTGAACGGCCACGCCTGATCGGCCAGGGCGACCGGGTGCCGCTTTCCAGCGGTCGGGGGGAGGTGCGTGAAGAGCGCTGAGGCTGAATGTCGCACTCGCCCCCCTGCGAGGATTTGTGATCTGGCTGAAACCCGCTCCTGCAGTCACTTTGTCCCTCTCCGCGCCAATCCGATTCTGTTTAATGTCCAAACGGTAGTTGCCTCTTTGAACTTTCAGGGTTGCGCGCAGATTGATATACTAATATCCTAAGAAACGAGAACAGGGCGCCGCAGCCAAGCGGCGGCTGGATATGGAGGGGGCGAGGGCAGGGCCGGCGGCGGCCAAGTGCGACTTCCCGGTCGCACGGTCCGGTCGCAGCGCTGCGAAAGCCGAGCGTCGCAATGGCCTCTCACCCGTGCTCCGCCTGCCGCCGGTCCCCAATTCGTCCAGTCACGTGCGGGCGGCCCGCCGCCCACCAGGTAAACCGGAAACACCAGAACAAGAGAGGCCGGATCGCGTAAGGCTCCGGCTCCGTAATCAGGAGGAGATCCTAATGAAGTTTGGTCTGACTTCGGTCCGCACTGCGATGCTGACCGCCTGTGCGATCTGCGGCATCCTGGCCGCTCCGATGCTGTCGGCGCCGGCCGATGCGCGTGACTTCCGATCCGCCGACATCCACCCGACCGACTACCCGACCGTCGAGGCGGTGCGCTATGTCGGCAAGCTGGTGGCCGAGCGCAGCAACGGCAAGCTGGGCGTCAAGGTGTTTCCGAACGGCGCCCTGGGGACCGAGAAGGACACCATCGAGCAGCTGAAGATCGGTGCGCTGGAGATGATGCGCATCAACGTGGCGCCGCTGAACAACGTGGTGCCGGAGACGATGGTCACCGCGCTGCCGTTCATCTTCCGCGACACCGGCCACATGCGCCGTGTCCTGGACGGCCCGATCGGTGATGAAATCCTGGCGGCGATGGAAAGCCAGGGCATGATCGGTCTGGCCTTCTACGACAGCGGCTCGCGCAGCATGTATTCGGCCGCCAAGCCCTACAAGACGCTGGCCGACATGAAGGGCGCCAAGATCCGCGTCCAGCAGTCGGACCTGTTCGTCGCCATGATCCAGGCGCTGGGCGCCAACGCCACGCCGATGCCCTTCGGCGAGGTCTACACCGCGCTGAAGACCGGCATCGTCGATGCCGCCGAGAACAACTATCCGTCCTATGAATCCTCGCGCCACTTCGAGGCGGCCAAGTACTTCACCCTGACCGAACACGCGATGGCTCCGGAAGTGCTGGTCTTCTCCAAGATCGCCTGGGACCGCCTGTCGAAGGACGATCAGGCCCTGATCCGCAAGGCCGCCAAGGACTCGGTGCCCTACATGCGCAAGCTGTGGGACGAGCGTGAGATGAAGTCCAAGGAGATCGTCACCCAGGCCGGCGCCCAGATCGTCGAGGTGACGAACAAGCAGGAATTCATCGACGCGATGAAGCCGGTCTACGCCCAGTTCGCGAACACGCCGAAGCTGCAGAGCCTCGTCCAGCGCGTCCAGGAAACCAAGTAACGACCTTCCGGTAACGTTAAAGAAGGGGTGACGCGGCTTCGTCCCAGGCAGGACGGGCCGCGCCTCGCCAGGGGAGCAGCGGCATGGATATCGAGCTGCAGGCAATGGACGTCAGTCCGCCATATAGCGGCGGCTGGCTGACCCGGATGAACGCGACGCTGGCCAGGACCGGCATGTATGTCGCCATCCTCGGCCTGATGATGATCGTCGGCGTCGTCTTTTATCAGGTGTTCGGCCGCTATGTGCTGAACAACTCACCGACCTGGGCGGAAAGCATGGCGATCCTGCTGGTGCTTTACGTCACGCTGATCGGCGCAGCCGTCGGCGTCCGCGACGCCGGGCATATCGGGCTGGAGTCGCTGCTGGTGATGCTGTCGGACAATGCGCGCCGCAAGATGGACATGCTGATCTACACGCTGGTCGGCATCTTCGGCGCCTGCATGGCCTACAATGGCTGGGTGCTCGGCAGTTCGGTGGCCCATTACACCATTCCCAACCTGCACATCTCCGAAGCCTTCCGCTATGTGCCTCTGGTGCTGTCGGGCGTGCTGATCGTGCTGTTTTCCATCGAGCATGTCGTCGCCATCGTGCGCGGCGAGGAGGTCAAGCCGTCATGGAACTGACCATCCTTTCAATCACCTTCTTCGGCTTCCTCATTCTCGGCATTCCGGTCGCCTTCGCCATCGGACTGTCGGCGCTCTGCACCATCCTCTATGAAGGCCTGCCCGTCGCGGTCGTCTTCCAGCAGATGATGTCGGGCATGAACGTCTTCTCGTTCCTGGCCATTCCCTTCTTCGTCTTCAGCGGCGAGTTGATGCTGCACGGCGGCGTCGCCGACAAGATCGTCGCCGCGGCCAAGAGCATGGTCGGCCATATCCGTGGTGGCCTGGGCATGTCCAACGTCGTCGCCTGCACGCTGTTCGGCGGCGTCGCCGGCTCGCCGGTCGCCGACGTGTCGGCCATGGGTGCGGTGATGATCCCGATGATGAAGCGGGAAGGCTACCACGCCGACTACGCGGTCAACGTCACCACCCACGCCGCGCTCGTCGGCGCGCTGATGCCGACCAGCCACAACATGATCATCTACGCGCTGGCCGCCGGCGGAAAGGCGTCCATCGGCGCGCTGATCGCCGCGGGGCTGATGCCGGCGCTGTTGCTGATGGTCTGCAACCTGGGTGCGGCCTATTACGTCGCGGTGAAGCGCGGCTATCCCAAGGGGACCTTCCCCGGCTGGGACATCCTGCTGCACAGCTTCGCCGCCGCGCTGCCCGGTCTGCTGATCGTCGTCATCATCCTGGCCGGCATCACCACCGGCGTGTTCACCGCCACCGAGTCGGCCTCGGTCGCCGTGATCTACGCGCTGCTGCTGACCACCTTCGTCTACCGCACGCTGAGCTGGGAGAAGTTCCTGGCCGCCGCCGCCAAGACGGTGAAGACCACCGGCGTGGTGCTGCTGCTGATCGGCGTGTCGACGATGTTCCAGTACCTCATGGGGCTCTATGAGGTGGCGGACATGACCGGCGAGCTGCTGGCCGGTGTGTCGACCAATCCGCTGATGATCTTCCTGCTGATCAACATCATCCTGTTCCTGCTGGGCACCTTCATGGACATGGCCAGCACCATCCTGATCTGCACGCCGATCTTCCTGCCGATCGCCATGCAGTACGGAATGGACCCGGTGCAGTTCGGCATCGTCATGCTGATCAATTGCGCCCTTGGCCTGAACACCCCGCCGGTCGGCACCACCCAGTTCATCGGCTGCGCCATCGGCGGCGTGTCGGTGGGCGAGGTGATGCGCTCCATCACGCCCTTCTACGGGGCGCTGTTCGTGGCGCTGCTTCTGGTCACCTATGTCCCGGCCTTCTCACTGTGGCTGCCGCGCATGCTGATGCATTGAGACGGAGCGGGTTTAGGCCCTCCTGAACGACTTCTCTCCTGGACTGGGCCATCGGGATCTTCCCGGTGGCCCTATTTTTATGCCCGCTCGGTCCTGTGCTAATCCCGAATTGGAGGTAATTGAGCGGGAGACTCCCCAATTCGGGAAAAAGAGTGGCAAGCCGCCGCAACAGGCTGAGCCAGCCGTATGGCGTCGAAATCGATCGTGGCTGTACTGCTTGCGCTTCCGGGGAGAAAAAGGTCGCCCGGCCGGAGCTGATGCTTCCCAAGGAATGATCGGCTTATTGGACGTTGTTCTGTGGACATGATCCCGTACATCACAGACGAGCAAAACGATTTCCAACAACTCCCCAGAAAGGGGTTTTCATGCACGGGATCATTCTTGCCGACGCCGGTCTGTCCGACATCGATGCGCTGATCGGCCGCCACGCGCCGGACATGACGGTGGTCCGGGTCGCCGCCGACGAGGACGCCGTCGCCCTGCTTGCCGAGGCGCTGGAAGCGGCATCGGCGACGGGTTCCACCGCGGTCCACCTGATCGCCCATGGCGCGCCGGGCGTGGTGAAGCTGGGGGCGATGCCGCTCGACACCAGCGCCCTGTTCGACCGCCGCTGGCCCGATGCGTCCGGCTGCGAGATCCTGATCCATGCCTGCGACGTCGGCGCCGGCAGCAACGGCCGCCGCTTCGTCGAGCGTCTGGCCGCCGTCACCGGCGCCCGCGTCGCCGCCGCCAGCCATCCGGTCGGCCATGCCGACCAGGGCGGTTCGTGGGATCTCGACGTGGTGACCGGCCCGATCCTGGCCGCCCGCCCGTTCGCGGGGGCGGAAGCCTGGCCGCACACTCTCGCCTACAGCGGCACGGCGACCAGCGGCAACGACACGCTGATCGGCGACAATGGCGGCAACACCATCAACGGGCTGGCCGGCAACGACAGCATCACCGGCGGCACCGGCAACGACAGCCTGATCGGCGGGATCGGCGACGACACGCTGGTCGGCGGCGGCAA
>NZ_LGQU01000065.1:0-63925 GCF_003115935.1 Azospirillum sp. TSH20 | reverse complement strand
CGTGGCGCCCTCCCCTCCTCCTCCGCCTCCCCCTCCGCCACCCCCCGTCGCGAAGCCGGCCCCGCCGCCCCCTCCGCCGCCCGCCGCCCCGGCCGGCGGCGACGGTGGCGGCGGGATCTCCCAGGCCGACATCGACGCCCTGTTCGCGTGACCGGCCATGGCGCAAGACGGCAAATCCCGCATCCGCTTGACCCAGGACCAGCTCGACCGCGTGTGCGAGCGCCATGTCCGATTCGCCGAGGGACGCCCGAACGGCGCCCGTGCCAACCTGCCCTTCTTCGACCTGTCCGGCCTGTCGCTGGCCGGCCGCAACCTGACCGGCGCCCATCTGGCCGGTGCCATCCTGCGTGACGCCGACCTGCGCGGCGCGGTGCTGGACCATGCCGACCTCTATGGCGCCGACCTGCGCGGGGCCGACCTGTCGGAGGCGCGGCTGTTCCGCACCGACATGCGCGGCGCCAACGTCCGCGGCGCCAAGCTGGACGGCGCCACCATGGTGGAGGTCGACCTGCGCGACGGCAGCATGGTCAACCGCAACAGCGCCGGCGAGTTGAAGGTGGTGGGCTTCGACCCGGGCCCGGCAGATATGGCGTCGGCGAAGCTGACCAACGCCGACATGGCGCGGGCCAAGCTGTCGGGCAGCTTCGCGCGGGCGGCCGACTTCACCAACACCCGGCTGGCCGGCGCCCGGCTGGACCGCACCGACCTGCGCGACGCCAACTTCTCCGGCGCCGACCTGCGCGGCGCCGACCTCAACGGTTCCGACCTGCGCGGCGCCATCCTCGACGGGGCCAGCCTGGATCAGGACGGGCTGGAACAGGCGATCCGCACCGACGAGCAGGCCGTTGCTGCCCGGCAGACACCGCCCCCGGCTCCGGCACCCGAGCCCGAACCCGAGGAGACGACGGCCGACGAGTTGCCGGCCCTGCCGGTCGATCAGCTGGACAGCATGCTGCGCCAGCACATGATCTGGCTGGGCACCAGCGGCAAGCAGGGCTGCCAGCTCGACCTGACCGGGCTGAACCTGGAGGGGGCCGACCTGACGGGCAAGATCCTGACGCTGGCCAAGGGCAGCGGCGCCCGGCTGCGCCATGCCCGGCTGAACGGCGCCCAACTTCAGGCCGCCCAGTTCGACGGCGCCGACCTGCGCTCCGCCGATCTCAGCCGCGCCGACCTGCGCGGGGTGAAGCTGGACCGCGCCATCCTGATCGACAGCCGGCTGGACGGCGCCAATCTCGGCATGCTGCTGGTCAGCGCCGGGGCCAAGGTGATGCGTGCGTCGCTGGTGCGGGCGCGGCTTGCCGGTGCCTCGCTGATGCAGACCAACCTGAAGGGCAGCGACCTGACCCTGGCCGACCTGACCGGCTGCGACCGCTCGTCGGCGGTGCTGGAGGGTGCGATCTTGGAGGGGACGCGGCTGGGAGGCGCCTGAGCCCGCACCGGGTTTTCTTTCGCGAAGCCGTTGATTGCTTTCAAATTTCCGTCACGATCCATGCCGGAGATTGCCGCGCGACCCTTTGGCCGGTTTGGGGAAATCAGGCGGCAATCCACTTCCACCGTCCGGAAAAACGATTGTGTCGTAACGGCTTAGCACGGCGGGTGGGGCTTGACGCCTCATGCGGCCGGTGGCACGCTGCTGTCCAAGCGCGGCGCGGCCCGACCATAAGCGCCCGCATCGAATGGGGGAACGTCAACGATCATGACCAAGTCGGAACTGATCCAACGGCTGGCGGAGCGGAACCCGCACCTGTACCAGCGCGACATCGAGAAGATCGTCGGCACCATCTTCGACGAGATCACCGAAGCGCTGGCACGCGGCGACCGGGTGGAACTGCGCGGCTTCGGCGCCTTCTCCATCAAGAAACGGGACGCGCGCACGGGTCGCAACCCCCGGACCGGAGAATCGGTTGACGTCGGCGAGAAATGCATTCCTTTCTTCAAGACCGGCAAGCAGCTTCGCGAGCGTCTGAACACGGAGTGAGCGCCGGCCCGGCCATTCTCCCTGCCGTATCTCTCAAGGAACCTTCGCCTTGCGCCATATTTCCTGGATCGTCACCATTCCCGTGGCCCTCGTCGCGATCCTGTTCGCGATCTCCAACCGCGGGATCGTGACGCTGTCGCTGTGGCCGCTGCCCTTCACGCTCGCCACGCCGGTCTATCTGGCCACGCTGGTGGCGCTGGTGCTGGGCTTCCTGGCCGGCGGCTTCATCGTCTGGAACAGCCAGCGCCGCCATCGCCGCCGCGCCCGCCGCGAGGGCAACCGCGTCCTGTATCTGGAGCGTGAACTGAAGGAGGCGCAGGCCCGTGCCGCCGCCGCCGAAAAGCGTCTGGCCGAGAGCACCCGCCCGGTTTCCGGACCGGTCTCCGGCACTCTGCCCGGCTCCGCCCTGCCGGTCCCGGCCGCCGAAAACAACGCGCCGACCGTCCACTGAGCGTCGCCAGTCGCAGGGCTCCCCCTCCCCGCGCTTGTACAGTCCGGGGGTGGGACAGGATGCCGGTCGGCGGAAGGGGGTTCCATGCGCACCGTCAGCGGCGCCGAGCTTCGATCCGTTCTGCACCACCGCATGCTGATCGAGCGCCTGCGGCAGACCTTCCGCGCCGGCGTGGAGTCCCCGCCGGCCCATCGGCACCGCGTCGAGACCTACGGCACCGGTGACGCCGCACTGCTGATCGCCCCCGCCTGGGAGGTCAATCAGGCGATCGGGGTGCGGATCGACAGTGTCTTTCCCGACAATGCCGGCAGCGACCTGCCGCAGACCCAGGGCGTCTATCTGCTGGTCGACGGCAAGACCGGCGTGCCGCAGGTGCTGATGGACTCCTCCGCCACGCTCGGCCGGCGCAGCGGCGCGGCATCCTCGGCGCTCGCCGCCTCCTATCTGGCGCGGCCGGATGCGGAGCGGATGCTGGTGGTCGGCACCGGCCCGCTCGCTCTGGAACTGGTGGAGGCTTACACCGCGGTGCAGCCGATCCGCCATGTGCTGGTCTGGGGACGGGATCCGCAGAAAGCGCGCAAGCTCGCCGCCCGCTTCCACCGGCCGAAATTCCGCATCGAGGCGACCGCCGACCTGGAAGGGGCCGTGCGCGGTGCCGACATCGTCGCCTGCGCCACCACGGCGCGCGAGCCGCTGATCCGCGGCGACTGGCTGCAGCCCGGCCAGCATCTGGACTTGCTGGGCGGCGTGACGCCGGACATGCGCGAGGCCGACGACGACTGCATCCGCCGCGCCCGCGTCTTCGTCGACAGCCGTGACCGCACGCCGGCCGCGGCCGGCGACATCGCCCAGCCGGTGTCTTCCGGCACGCTGAACCCCGACGATATCGCCGGCGACCTGTTCGAACTAAGCTGCGGCGAACGGGCCGGCCGGCGCTTCTACGACCAGATCACCCTGTTCAAGGCGGTCGGCACCGCCCTGGCCGACCTGTGCGCCGCCCGTCTGGCGACCGAGATGGTGCTGCACAACGACTCGATCCGCTGAGCTGGGACCTGATCCGCCGAACCAGCCCGATCAGACCCGCCCCGAACGGTTTCATACCAGGCGGACTCACACACGGCATAAGTGAGTATGCCGCGTTTCTTCCCGACATTTTACTTGCGTCCCTGCGATTTTCTCCAGAGGATCATCGCTGCCTCCGCGCCGGCTGCCGGTATTCCGAACGGCTCGATGTTTGCGCTAACTGCGCGAACGACGCGCTGGACCGGATCATACGCAAACGGCTTGTCAGGGACGATTGATCGTGACCGTCACCTCCCCCATGGACGCCGGCCCACGCATGCGGGTACCGACCAACCAGCTTCTGCTCGGTGCCGGATACATGCTGCTGTCGGCGCTGCTGTTCGGGATCGGCAATACGGCCGTGCATTGGGCCGCGACGCTGATGAACCCGCTGGAGGTCGTGTTCTTCCGCAACCTGTTCAGCCTGCTGTGGATGCTGCCCTGGGCGCTGACGGCCGGAGCGCCCGCCTGCCGGGCGGTTCTGGCGGAACGGCGGTTGGGACCCTACGTGACGCGGGCAGTGACCACGCTCTGCGCCATGACCGCATGGTTCTACGCGATCTCCCGGATTCCGCTGCCCACCGCAACGGCGGTCAGCTTCGCCATCCCCCTGTTCGTCGCGGCCGGAGCTGCGCTGGTCCTGCGCGAGCGGGTGCGACCGCGGCGCTGGGCCGCGGTCTGCGTCGGCTTTGCCGGAGTGATGATCGTGCTGAGGCCGGGTGCGGCGCCGGTCGATCTGGCCTTTCTGGCGCTGTTCGTCCATTGCGTCGCCGCCGCCGCCACCGTCTTGCAGATGCGGCTGCTCAGCCGCAGGGACAGCGCGTCGGTGATCGTCACCTTCCTGGGCCTGCTGGTCACCCCGATGGCCCTGGTGCCGGCGCTGTTCGTCTGGACATGGCCGAGTTGGAGCGTGCTGGGCGGGCTGGTGCTGCTCGGCGGCCTGCTGACGCTGGGACAGTTGGCAATGACCAAGGCACTGTCGCTGGCCGAATCCTCGGCGATGATGCCCTACGATTATGCCCGGCTGCCCTTCACCGCCATCGTCGCCTGGATCACCTTCGGCCAGACGATGGATGCGTGGGGGTGGGTTGGCGCGCTGGTGATTGCCGGCTCCGCCCTCTACACCATGCACCGCGACGCGGCCGACGGACGCAAGACGGCGCTGGAGCGGGCGCAGCGCGCCTAGCCCGTCATTCCCGCGTCGCCGTCCCCGCGTCGTCGGCACCGGTTTCGGCGCGCAGGACCTCCTTCGCCCGCCCCCAATGGGCCGGGGTCAGATTGGCGCGCACCGTCTGAACGGCCGCAGCGAGCACCGCGGCGTCATCGGTGAAGCCGGCAATAAGCAGCCAGTCGGGCACCGCATCCACCGGCAGCACGAAATAGGCCAGCGCCCCCAGCAGGATCGCCTTCGCCCGGTAGGGCGTCGCCGGATCGGTCGCGCAGAAATAGGCGGCCAGCAGGTCTTCCAGGAAAGGAATGCGGTGCAGGTTGGCGCGCAGCTTCTGCCAGAAACGGTGGCGGACCAGCCGTTCGTCGCGCTCGACCCGATCGGGATCGGGAACCGTCAGTGCGGTGCCGGTGCCAAGGGACGGAGAGACGGACGATGCTGTCATGGATGCTGAAACCCTTTCGGAAACGGCAGACGGCGCCATCGTCGGCATGATGCCTCCCACCATACGGTGTGGTATGGTTGGTCGACCATCTGGTAACCGAGCCATCTGGTAAACAACAAGTGCGATCGCATCCTGTTGGACACAAGACCGGCGCCATGCGCGGACCGGTCGCAATTAAGGAGGAGATGCCATGAACATCCAGGGTCTGTCCGCCATCGTCACCGGCGGCGCCTCGGGCATGGGGGCGGCGACGGCGCGTCATCTGGCCGGTCTCGGCGCCAAGGTGACCGTGCTGGACGTCAACGAGGACGCGGTTCTGAAGACCGCGCACGAGATCGGCGGGCTGGGTCTGGTCTGCGACGTCACCGACGGCGCCTCCGCCGAGCGGGCGATCGATCAGGCGCGCTCCGCCCATGGCCCGGCCCGCATCGCGGTGAATTGCGCCGGCATCGCCCCGGCCCAGCGAATCGTCGGCCGCGACGGTCCGATGCCGCTGGAGAATTTCCGCTCGGTGATCGAGGTCAACCTGATCGGCAGCTTCAACATCCTGCGGCTGGCCGCGGCCGACATGGCGAAGCTGGACCCGCTGGACAGCGGCGAGCGCGGCGTGATCGTCAACACCGCCTCCGTCGCCGCCTATGAGGGGCAGATCGGGCAGGCCGCCTATGCCGCGTCGAAGGGAGGCATCGTCGCCCTGACCATCTGCGCCGCCCGCGACCTCGCCCGCCACGGCATCCGCGTGATGACGGTGGCCCCCGGCCTGATCGGCACGCCGATGCTGCTGAACATGCCGCAGGAGGTTCAGGACAGCCTCGCCGCGACGGTCCCCTTCCCCAAGCGCTTCGGCAAGCCGGAGGAATACGCCCGCCTCGTCCAGCACATCCTGGAGAACGAGATGCTGAACGGCGACGTCATCCGCCTGGACGGCGCCATCCGCATGGCGCCGCAGTAAGAACGTCGATCATGTGACGGAGCGGCCCGGTTGCGAGGCCGCTCCCCCCGGTCTTAAAGCAGGCTTTAAAGCAAACTTCAGAGCAGGCGTCAGATCTGGGCCATGGCGGCTTCGTCCGCCCGTTCCGCCTCGCCCAGCAGGTCGATCAGCAGAGTGGTGCAGTGCTGAAGCCGCTGGTCGGCGGTGGCGGTCGCCATGTCGCGGCCGGTCTGCTCCTGCCATTCCTGCAGCATCAGCGCCAGATGTTTACGGACGTGGTCATCCCGATCCAGTCGCCGCGTCGCCATGTTGCCTCCCCTATCTCCGATCCGACCACACAAACGGCCAAAACCGATGGGCACGCCCGGTTGCGCGCACCATCCTTTGTGTACCCTCTAATTAGGTAGCCGTCCCCTCCGACAACAGTCGGATCCCAAGATGGTCACAGCCGGACCGGACGCTCACATGGGTCCTGTCGTATCGACAATTCGGCCATGAGCTGTTGGAAAGCCGCAACCTATTGGAAAGCTGTGCTTGGACCGACCATGTCAACGCCATCGGATCCATTGCCCAGGTCGGGGTGGGCAGCGGCCCGCAGGACTGCCCGTCGAAAATTGAGGAAAGGCAACCGCTTCATGACAGATGCAACGGTGCGTGCAAAACTGCTGGGCCTGCCCGGCAGCCTGCGCAGCAACTCCAACTCGCTGGCCGTGCTGCGCGGCTTGCAGAACGCCCTGCCGGCCGGTGTCAGCATGGACATCCGCGACCTGCGCCTGCCGCTCTACGACCAGGACATCGACAAGCCCGACGCCCCGGCGGAGGTCCATGCCCTGCGTCAGGCCATCGCCGAGGCCGACGGCGTCGTCATCGTCACGCCGGAATACAATTACGGCATGCCGGGCGTGCTGAAGAACGCGCTCGACTGGGCCTCGCGCCCCTATGGCAAGTCGGCGCTGATCGGCAAGCCGGTGCTGGTCATTTCCAACTCCCCCGCCTTCACCGGCGGCGTGCGGGCGCATCAGCAGGTGAACGACACACTGCTGGCGCTTCCCGCCAGGCTGACGGCCGGCCCGCAGGTCGTCATCGGCAGCGTCGCCGACAAGATCAAGGACGGCAAGCTGGCCGACGAAGCGGTGCTGAAATTCTCGTTGGGCGCCATCGACAGGATGCTCGCCGCGAAGTAGCGCCCCACAAAGGAAAAAGGGCCGGCACCCCATGGGATGCCGGCCCTTTTCCTTACTCGGTAGCCGCGGCGATCAGCGCAGGTTGCCGCAGGCGCGCTGGATGCGCTTGCACGCCTCTTCCAGCGCTTCCGTCGAGGTCGCGTAGGAGATGCGGAAGTGCGGGGCGAGGCCGAAGGCCGAACCCTGGACGACGGCGACGCCCTCCGACTCCAGCAGGTAGGTGACGAAATCCTCGTCGGTCTCGATCACCTTGCCGTCCGGGGTGGTCTTGCCGATGGTGCCGGCGCAGGACGGATAGACGTAGAAGGCGCCTTCCGGCTTCGGGCAGCTGATGCCCGTGGCCTGGTTCAGCATCGACACCACCAGATCGCGGCGCTGGCGGAAGGCCTCGCCACGCTCCTTGATGAAGTCCTGCGGACCATTCAGCGCCTCGACGGCGGCGGCCTGGGCGATGGAGGTCGGGTTGGAGGTCGACTGGCTCTGGATGACACCGATGGCCTTGATCAGCTCCTTCGGGCCGCCGGCATAGCCGATGCGCCAGCCGGTCATCGCGTAGGACTTCGACACGCCGTTGACGGTCAGGGTGCGGTCGTACAGCGACGGCTCGACCTGGGCCGGGGTGACGAACTCCAGGCCGTCATACAGCAGGTGTTCGTACATGTCGTCGGTCATGACCCAGACATGCGGGTGCTTGACCAGCACGTCGGTCAGCGCCTTCATCTCGGCGCGGGTGTAGGCGGCGCCCGACGGGTTCGACGGCGAGTTCAGGATCAGCCACTTGGTCTTCGGCGTGATCGCCTTTTCCAGGTCGGCGGGCTGCAGCTTGAAGCCCTGCTCGGCCGGGCAGGAGACGAAGACCGGCGTGCCTTCCGCCAGTTCCACCATGTCCGGATAGCTGACCCAGTAGGGCGCCGGGATGATGACCTCGTCGCCCTGGTTCAGCGTCGCCATCAGGGCGTTGTACAGCACCTGCTTGCCGCCGACGCCGACGGTGATCTGCTCCGGCGTGTACTTCAGGCCGTTCTCGCGCTCGAACTTGGCGCAGATCGCCTTCTTCAGGGCGGGGGTGCCGTCCACCGCGGTGTACTTGGTGTCACCGGCCTCGATCGCCTTGATGGCGGCGGCCTTGATGTTGTCGGGGGTATCGAAATCCGGCTCGCCGGCACCCAGGCCGATGACGTCGCGACCGGCCGCTTTCAGCTCGCGGGCTTTGTTGGTCACGGCGATGGTCGGCGACGGCTTGATGCGGGACAGGCGGGACGCGATGATCGACATGGCGATGGGCCCCCTCAGGGCTATGGAGACGGTGTGGCGGAGACGTCATGCGACGCCTGCCCCTCCGGGTGGAAGGCGCGAGGCGGGACCTTACTTCCGCTCCACCCCGGTTGCAAGGCCGGTCGGGCGGTGAAAACCGCAGGGATCGGCGGTTTTTCCACCCTGTGGCGGCGCCGTACCGGGCCGCAGTCGTGGGCGTTCCCAACCATTCAAGAGTTGGGATGCAGCCCCCGGCAAATCCCGAATCCCACCCATCGCAGCATTATTTCTTACAATACAAATGAACGCCATGACGGCACACAAGCATCAAGGCCGCTTCACTTGACAGCTTCGGCGTGGCGGTGTGTAACGTCTGGCGTTGGGGACGTAATTCAAAGAAGGGATAAGAACCGTGTTTTCCCGTATCGTGCTTGCGGCGTCGGCCGCGCTGATGCTGACCGGCGGCGTGGCCCTGGCCCAGGACGTCATCCAGACCCGCAAGGCCGGGTTCGAGGACTACAAGAAGGCGATGGGCGAGATCAAGGACGCGGTGGGCAAGGGCGACCTCGCCGCCATCGGCCCCGTCACCGACCGCATCGACGCCTTCGCCGCCAAGATCCCGACCCTGTTCCCGCCGGGTTCCGACAAGGGCAAGACGGCGGCCAAGGAAGTGATCTGGGCCAACTTCCCGGATTTCACCGCCAAGGCGCATGACCTGCAGGCATCCGCCAACGCACTGAAGGTCGCCGCCGCTTCGGGCGACAAGGCCGCGACGGGCAAGGCGTTCGGCGCCATGGCCGACAGCTGCAAGGCCTGCCACCAGCGCTACCGCTCCGAATAAGCGGCTGGCCTGACGAAAGAAGCCCTTCCCCACTCCGGCGGGGAAGGGCTTTTTCTTTGGCGGGCCCTTACTTGAAGACGGGCTGCGGCGTGGCCGGCGTGCTGGCCGGCAGCAGCGGGTAGTCGACGCGCGGCTGCTGGCCGGTCAGCGCCGTCAGGAAGGCGGTGATCTTGTCGATCTCCTGGTCAGACAGGGTGGCGCCGAGCTGGCTCGACCCCATCACCGCAACCGCCTGCCGCAGGTCCCACACCTTGCCGGAATGGAAATAGGGCGCGGTCAGCGCGACGTTGCGCAGGGTGGGCGCACGGAAGACATACTCGTCGTCGGCAGTCTTGGTGACGGCGAAGCGGCCCTTGTCGCCCGGCGGCAGGATCTCCGCCCCCGGCTTGGTGACGACGCCGAAGGGGAAGTAATCGTGGCCGCCGACATTGACGCCGTTGTGGCAGCCGGCGCAGCCCTTGTCGATGAACAGCTCCAGACCGGCCTTCTGCGTGTCGGTCAGCGCATCGGCCTTGCCCTCCAGATACTGGTCGAAGGGAGCGGCGGGGGTGGTCAGCGTCGCTTCGAACGCTTCGATCGCCATGGCGACATTGTCGAAGCTGACCGGGCTCTTCTCGTTGGGGAAGGCGTCGGCGAACCTGGCCTTGTAGGCGGGGATGCTGTTCAGCACCGCCATGACGCGGTCGGGCGTGCTGTTCATCTCCACCCCGGCCTGGATCGGCCCCTTGGCCTGGGCCTTCAGGTCTTCCGCCCGGCCGTCCCAGAACTGGGCGACGTTCAGCACCGCATTCAGCACGGTCGGCGCGTTGCGCGGCCCCTTCTGCCAGCCATGGCCGACCGACGTCTCCAGCCCGTCGACACCGCCGAGCCCCAGATTGTGGCAGCTGTTGCACGAGAAAACGCCGCTGGCCGACAGGCGCGGATCGAAGAACAGCATCTTGCCCAGTTCGATCTTCTCATGGGTGACCGCATTGTTGCGGACCACGGGCAAGGTGGCGGGCAGCGGCTTGAACAGCTCGCGCGCGCGGCCCATCAGGGTGTCGCCACCGGCAGCGGCGCCAGTTGCGGCCCCGGATGCCGTCGATTCGGCAGCCGGCGCCGCGCCTGCGGTGGTGGCCAGGATGCCGAGAGCGGCGGCGGTGGCGACCAGCAGCCCCTTCAGCGCTGCGGTCGGGCTTTGTCCGGTTTGTGCGTGCATGACTGGCGGTCTCCCGGCCGGCCTACATTCTCACCGCAACCTGAAGCTTCATTCAGGCAAAGGTCGATCGATCCCGGAAATCGGGCCGGCTTCATTGGTTTCGTGACGTTTCGTGCGGATCAATCTGGAGTTATTCTAGACTAGAAGACGTGAAGCCCCAGACGGCGCATTGTCGCACGATCCATCGGTATATGCCGCGGAGGTTCGGCTCACCGCCGGCCGGCAGGATCAACCAGCGGCCCGCAGCACCAGCAAGACCAGCCCGGCGGTCGCAGCCAGAACCGCCAGCGCCAGCGCCGCCGGGGCGCGCCGCGGTTCCGTCGCCGCCAGTCGCGCCGGCAGGACCTTGCGGCCGGTGACCATCGGACGGATCAGGTTGTCCCGCTTGACCAGCAAATAGAAGAACACCGCGACCACATGCAGACCGACCAGCACGAAGATGCCGTTGGCGAGCAGCCGGTGCAGCGAACTCAGCAGCGCCACGGTGGCGCCGGAGACCATCGGCACCAGCGGCCCGTCGACCAGAATGTCGTCGCTGGTGAACAGCCCGCTGCCCGCCTGGACCAACAGGACCAGCAGCAGCGCCACCACCATCAGCGCGCCCAGGGGGTTGTGGCCCAGGGTGAAGGCGGCCTCCCCGCCTGCGCGCGACCGCCTCAGATAGTCGCGGATCGCGCCCGGTCCCTTCACGAAATCGGCGAAGCGCGCGGTCTGGCTGCCCACCACGCCCCAGACCAGCCGGAACAGCACGAGAATCAGAACTGTTTCACCCGCCAACATATGAACATCAAGCACACCAAGCTCGGCCGACAGAATCGCGACTGCCACCGCGGCGACCAGTGCCCAATGAAACAGGCGGGTCGGCAGGTCCCAGACCCGCAGCTCGCGCCCGTGTTTCTCCCGAGTCGCGGTATGACCACTTGGCATCGCTCGATCCTCGCAGTGTTCGGCCGTGTTTTCGGCGTCCGTCATCTGCGGCAAATGGACGGATTCTTTATGCTGATCCTGAAAACGCCGCGGTTCCGTGGTGGCAAAGGTCGGTGGACCTGTCAACAGGCTTGAAGCGCCGCCCGGACGGCGGATATGAGAATGCGACGCATCAGCCGGCTCGCCGGCGCAAAGACAGCCATAACTCCTCAATCACTCCCGGCTACAAGGACAAAGGTCATGCCTGACAAACAGCTCCTCCATCTCGTGTTCGGCGGCGAACTCGTGCGTCCGGACACGGACCAGTTCGTCGATCCGTCGAAGCTGCACATCGTCGGCATCTTCCCGAGCTATGAGGACGCCTACAAGGCATGGCGCGGTGCCACCGGCCAGACCATCGACGATGCCCACACCCGCTATTACATCGTCCACCTGCACCGCTTCCTCGACCCGGCGGCGGACGACCACAAGCACTGAGCATAGGGTGGCCGGCGCAGCTGCCGCGGGATCCCGGTACGGGAACAGCCCGCGGCGCGCCGGCGTTGACCGGTCGATGACCGTATACTTCACCTCCGACACCCATTTCGGCCATGGCGGCGCCCGCGGCCGTTTCCGCCGCCCATTCGAGTCCACCGCAGAGATGGACGCGGCGATGGAGGCGAACTGGAACGCCACCGTCGGCCCCGACGACGAGGTCTGGCACCTCGGCGACTTCGCCCTGCACATGAAGCCCGACGCCATGGCCGCCCTGCTCGGCCGGCTGAACGGCACCAAGCATCTGATCGCCGGCAACAACGACGGCCCGGCGACGCTGGCGCTCCCCGGTTGGGCCAGCGTCGGTCATTACGCCGAGCTGACGCTGGACGGCGTTGACCTGGTGATGTGCCATTACGCCTTCCGCACCTGGAACGGCATGCACCGCAGGGCGCTGAACCTGCACGGCCACAGCCATGGCCAGTTGAAGCCGCAGCCCCGGCAGATCGACGTCGGCGTCGATGTCTGGAATTTCCGTCCGGTCACGCTGGTCGAACTGATGGTTCCCCGCCCGCGGCGGAAGGCGGTCCCGGCTTCTGGCCCGGCTTCGGGGGGCGCGTCAGGCGGCCCCTAGCGCCGCCTGACGCAGCCGCTCCATCAACAGGCGGCAGGCGGCCTCGGCCGGCACCGGGCGGCCGGTCAGCCAGCCCTGGACCTGGGTGCAGTTGTGGTGGCGCAGGAAATTGGCCTGCTCCGTCTTCTCCACCCCTTCGGCCACCACATGCAGGCCCAGCATGTCGGCCATGGCGATGATGGTGGAGACGATGCCGGCATCCTCGCGCTCGTTCGGCACGCCGTTGATGAAGGAGCGGTCGATCTTCAGCGTGGTGATCGGCAGCCGCTTCAGATAGCTCAAGGACGAATGGCCAGTGCCGAAATCGTCCACCGCCACCCGGATGCCCATCGCCTTCAGCGCCGCCAGCACGGCCAGCGCATGGTCGATGTCCTGCATCACCGCGCCCTCGGTGATCTCCAGTTCGATCAGGCCGGGCGGCAGGCCGTGGCGGTCGATGATGCGCTGGAAATCCTCGGCGCTGCGGTTGCGCAGATGCTTGGGCGAGATGTTGACGGCGACCGGCACCGGCTCCATCCCCGCATCCAGCCATTCGCGCATCTGCCGGCAGGCCTCGTCCAGCACCCAATCGCCCAGCGGCACGATGAAGCCGGTCTCCTCCGCCACCGGAATGAACTCGCCGGGCGGGATCATGATTCCCCGCTCCGTGCCGTTCCCCGGCTTCTCCCAGCGCAGCAGTGCCTCGAAGCCTTCCAGCGAGTAGTCGATCAGCGACACCTTGGGCTGGTAATGCAGGCGGAATTGCTTCAGCGCCAGCGCCGCCCGCAGATCGCCATCCAGCGCCAGCTGGCGCCGCGCCTGTTCTGCAAGTTCGGGACGGAAGAAGGCATGGCGGCGCCCACCCATCCGCTTGGCGGCATAGAGCGCCGTTTCGGCCGAGCGCAGAAGCGCCTGCGGGTCGTCGCCATCCCAACGCCCCTCGGCGGCCCCTTCCCCGGCGAGGTCGGTCGGATAGACGGCGATGCCGACCGCCGGACGGACGTAATGCTCGCAGCCCGGCAGGGTGACCGGCGCGTCGAAGGCGTCCAGGATGCGCCCGGCGATCGCCGCCGCCTCGTCGGCGTCGCGGATCTCCTCCAGCACGACGGCGAAATCGTCGGTGCCGATGCGGCCGACCAGATCGGCGGCGCGCACCGAGGCGACGATCCGCCGCGCCACCTCCTGCAGCAGCGCGTCGCCGGCCTGATGGCCCAGCGTGTCGGTGATCAGCTTGAAGCGCGACAGGTCGAGGCACAGTACGGCGAAGGGGCGGCGGTAGCGTCGGCTGCGCTCCACCGCCGCCTCCAGCAGCGATTCGATCATCGCGCGGTTGGGCAGGCCGGTCAGCCGGTCGCGGGTGGCCAGACGCATCAGCTCGCGTTCATGGCGCAGCCGTTCGGTCACGTCGGCCAGCGCGCAGACGAAGCCGCGCCGCCCCTGCACCACCAGCGGCGAGACGCTGAGCGAGGCGTCGATCCGTTCGCCGCTTCCCGCGCGTTCGATCCCCAGCGCCTCTTCTCGCACCGGCTCCGGAACGTCCGCCTCCGCGGCCATGCCGGCCAGCAGCGCATCGATCCGCGCACGGTCGGCGGCGGCGAACAGCGCGGACAGCGGCCGGCCGCGCAGATCCCCGGCAGGATCCCCGGCAGGCACGCCGAACAGCGCCACCGCGGCGGGGTTGTACTCCTCGATCCGTCCGCGGGCGTCGACCAGCAGGATCGCCTCGCCGACATTGTTCATGATGCCGGCCAGCCGCTCGTCCCGCTCGATCAGGGCGATGGCGGCGCGGCGGAAGAACTCCATGGCGCGGGCCATCGCGCCGAATTCGTCGCGGCGGTCGCAGCCGGGAATGTCGATGTCGGTCCGCCCCTCCGTCAGCAGGCGCATGCGATCGGACAGCGCTTCCAGGGGCCCGACGACATGCTGCGACAGGAAGCGCGACCCCGGCCAGCTCAGCACCAGCAAGGCCGCCAGGAACAGCAGAAAACCCGACGCCTCGATCAGGAAATCTCGGTCGAGGTCGCCGATGTCGCCGGCGGTGGCGATGGCCCAGCCCCAAGGCTCGAACCGTCCCTGCGCCGTCACTGCGCGGTCGATGGCCGGCCAGCCCGGCGGAACGATGCCGTCCGTGAAAATCCTGACATGAAAGGGCTTGGCGGACAGCGCCTGCAAGGCCGTTCGCGCGCGGTCGCGCGCCTCGTCGCCGGAGATCGCGCCGGAGGACGCCGACCGTTCCAGATCGCGCAGCAGCACGCCCGCCGAATCGACCAGGGCGGCAGCGACCTGCCCCCGCTCGGCGATCATGCCCTGCCGCAGCAGGTAGAGCGCGGGAATCGCCGCCATCAGGCAGCCGATCAGGCCGATCCAGGTCAGCCAGCGAATCTTGCGGCGCAGCGTCATCGGGCCCGGCGTCGCTCTCTTGTCCGTTCGGTAAACGGACGGTTAGTCATGCAGAGGGAAAAGTGACGGCTTCGTTTCAGCCGTGCAATGCAATTTTTCTTCGCACGCGCAACAGATGCCTGTCCAACCTATACGAAGGTTGCATGCTGCGGCGCTTTGTCCCTGTCGGCGCACTTGGTGTCGGCCGCCACTCGCCTTGTGCTGGCGGGGATGGCGGCCGACGACGGTTCAATTCAGCGCTGGCTGGGGTAGAGGCGCTGGAACCCTTCGGTGACGCGGGCGATCACGGCCGGATCGCGGTCCCGCCAATAGCGCGGGTCGCGCATCAGGGTGCGCAGTTCGGCCTCGCCCTCGCCGCCGGCCGGGCGGTTGCCCGCCATCGACAGGGCGGCGGGCTCGCTGCCGGTCATCATCGCGTAGAGCGCCATGACACCTTCGTAGGTGGTCGCCAGCCCTTCCACCGCGGCCGGCGGCAGGGTCTTGCCGGCCCAGGCCAGCAATTGCCGCGACACCTCACGCCAACGCTCCTCGCCGCCGAAGCGGGCGACCAGCCGCTCGACCTCGCGTTCGGCCTGGAACTCGGCGGCCATGGTCTGGATCAGCGGGATCATCCGCTCGGCGGCGAGATCGTAGAGAAGCTGCGCCTGGTTCGGGGTATAGCCAGCCTCGTGCAGGCGGCCGTTGATCTCCGGATCGGGCTGGAACAGGCCATGGTCGCAGGCGATGCTGTAGCCGTCCGGTGTCTCCGGCGCGCCCAGCAGCCGGCGAAGCTGCGCCGGGTCGAGGCTGGCCGGATCGAAGGGAGCGGCTGCGGGGACCGACTCGGTTGCAGCGTCCGGCGGCGTCTGCCCGGACCGCCCCTGCGACGACAGACGGCGTTCCAGCTCCAGATAGGATTTCAGAAGAGCCTCGACGCGCAGGGCGCCGGTCTTGGGATCGCGGAACTTCTCCGGGATCGGCAGCGGCGGAGCGCCATCGATCGCGGCGGATTCGGTCAGCAGAGTGTCGGCCATCATCAACTCCTGCAGGGAAGGGAAAGAGGAGAGCGGCAGCACCGCCGGTCAGCCCGCCCGCCCGCGCGCGACCAGCGCGAGGATGGTGGCGACCAGCTGGCGCTGTCCTTCGAGGTGGCGCAGCGCCGCTTCCGGCGCGTCGGGACCAAGCGCGCGGTCGAGCGTCATCGCCCGCAGCATCGCCAGAACCCGCAAGCCGTCACCCCCGGCGAAGCAGCGGGCGAAGCTGGGCGCCGGATCGGCGTCGGTCGCCGTGGCGGGGTCCGGACCGGCGGAGGGCGAAGCCTCCAGCCAGTCCCAGCCGGCCTGTTCGCCGGTCGTGCGCTCAGCCATTGGAGGTTCCGGCATCGGCCGTCGCCACGGGGGATGCCGGCGAAGGCGGAGGGGCAACAACAGGGGTGGCCGCAGGTGCGGCGACCTCCGCCCGCATCAGCTTGGCCGGCACGCCGAAGGCCTCGCCGAGCCAATGGGCGGTCGCCGCCGCGTCCACCGTCGCCTCCGCCTCCGGCCCCAGCGCCTTGACGCTGTCCAGCCAGCGCAACGCCGCCTGAACGTCGCGCTGGGCCTGCGCCTGGGCGAGCGGGGAGCGGTGCTGCAATTCGACCAGCCGGCCATCGACGGTGATGTCGGGGATCTCGCCGCGCCGGCGCAGAATCGACACCGCCCGCAGCACCAGCGGCGTCATCAGCTCCGCCTGCAGCCGGCCATAGGTGGCGCCGAGCAGCCGCGCCATCTCGACGGAGCGTTCCAGCACCTCGGTCGCGGTCATCCGCGCCGACTCCACCGGCCCCAGCCGGTCGACCAGCAGAGCGTGACGGATGCGGCCGCGCAGATCGTCCAGCACCAGCTGCGACACGTCGAACCGGCCGGGATTGGCCAGCGGCGTCAGCCCGGCCGATCCCACCGCCTTCGGGATGATGGTGCCGGGCACCAGCCGGATGGTGGTGGGGTTCAGCACCCCGTCATCGTCCGCCTGCCAGATGCCGGTGACGGCGATGGAGGCGTTCTTCAGCACCAGTTCCACCACCTTGTTGGCGGTCTTGATGTCGGGCAGCGCCTTCATCACCGGCGAGCGGCCATAGGTCTCGCCCGGCGCCTTCAGCCAGCGGAAATTGACGAAGGGCGACTGGGCGAAGCGCCCCTGCGCCAGCCAGGACGGTTCGGCCAGCCCGCTGTCCAGCACCACGCCCCAGCGATAGGCCGCACCGTCGGGCAGCACCGCCTCGACCAGGGGGAAGCGGCTGTCGGGATTCTCGGCCGCCTGCTTGCGCAGTTCGTCGGGCAGGTCGGCTCCGGGAAAGCGCTGGAGGATCTGGGCCAGCGTCGCCTCGCTGCGGCGGAAGGTGGCGTCCAGCCGGCCCTCCGGCCCCTCCTCCAGCACCGCTTCGGCCAGCGGCACGGCGGTGAAGCGCAGGCTGGACGGCGCGCCGGGGGCGGCCTCCTCCATCAGCAGGCTGGCGGTGCCGACGGTGACGAGGTCGAGGAAGGCCTGATGGATCTCCACCGCGAAGTTGGAGCGGTCGAAATGGGCCTGGACGATGCCGGCGGCGCGGTCGAGCAGCGGGGCGACGCGATCGCGCTCCGCTCCAGTCAGGGTGGGGCCGGGCTGAAAGCCGAACCAGCGCGACCAGGGCGGCGTCAGTTCCGACAAAAGGCTGGCGGCCAGTTGCTCCACCGCATCGGGCGCGGTGCCGTCGAACAGGCGGTCGACCCGGCGCTCGCCCGGCGTGCCGCCGCCGCGGAAGGGCCGGCCGTTGGGCAGCGCATGGTCGTAGCAGTTCTGCCAGTGGCTTTCCCACACGGTGCGCCGTTCGCGGGCGGCGCGGTAGCGGTCCAGCAGGGCTTCCGGTTCCGATAGGTCGCCCTTCCGGCGGGCGGGCGGTTTCACGGCTGCGGATGCGGGCATTCGCGGTTTCCTCCGGTCAGGTGGCGGTGCAGTTGCCAGGGGGTCAGCACCCGGCGGGCGCGCAGCCCGATCAGGCGCTTGACCGCCTCGACGCAGGTGAAGGGGCCCCAGGGGGCGGGGCCGGCCGGGCGGCGCAGCGGCGCGGAATCCACCGTCAGCCCCTGGGCGCGGTACCAGCCCGGCAGGTCGAACCCGGCCGGCAGGTCCAACACGGCCAAGTCGGTGAAGCCCGCCAGCGGATCGACCGCCACCCAGCGCCGCCCGTCGGTCAGCAACGCCAGGCAATGGCGGAATCCCGGCTTCAGCAGACGCAGCCACCACAGCGGCGCCTCCCCGCGATAGACCACCCAGGCCGCCGTCCAGGGAGTGGCGGTCATCGGGCGATGCCCCGGACAATGCCCTTCTCGCGCAGGGCGGGGGCAATGACGGCGAAAGCCTCGGTCCACAGGGAATGGGCGCGCTGTTCGCGGAAGCGATCCGGCTCCGGCGCATTCTGGCGGCGGCCGTAATGGACCATGACATGCAGATGGTCGCGCATCAGCTTGCGCATTCGAAACAGGCGGTCGACCACCCGCAGAACGTCCTGCGGCTCGCAGGGCCGCGCCACCTGCCCGCAGCCGGCGACCACCCGCGCGCCCGCCGCCTTGGCGTCATGCGCCTGCACCGCCCAGAACCACGCCTCTTCCGCGTCGGCGAAGGGTTCGCCGTCGACACTGTAAGGTTCCGCCTTCAAGGGCACGATCTGGGACAGGCGGGCGGCGGACAAAACGGGGGCGGCCGGACTCAGCATGCTGGTCTCCTTGCGGCTTCGGATTTTTGAAAGAGCGGGCGCCGGGCCTGGGTTGTGGCCGCGCCATCTGTTTGCGTTATGTTCCGCTCAATGCGCGCGGTCAACAGGTTTATGAAAAAGTTCCTAGGGACGCTGTCGCCGCTTTATGAGATTATCGTCCCATGCTGAAACACACGGACATCTGGCGGGCCATCGACCGTCTTGCGGCGCAGCACGGGCTCTCCGCCTCCGGGCTGGCGCGGCGCGCCGGACTGGACCCGACGACCTTCAACAAGAGCAAGCGCACGACCAACGACGGCAAGCTGCGTTGGCCCTCGACGGAAAGCATCTCCAAGGTGCTGGACGCCACCGGCGCGTCGCTGTCGGAATTCGTGTCGCTGGTCGGCGACGGCGCCGGCACCGCCCCGCTGCAGCGGGTTCCGGTGATCGGCTATGCCCAGGCCGGATCGGCCGGCTATTTCGACGACGCCGGCTTTCCCGCCGGCAGCGGCTGGGACGAACTGCTGTTCCCCAGCCTGGGCGACCCTCACGCTTATGCGCTGGAGATCTCCGGTGACAGCATGGAGCCGGTCTATCGCGACGGCGACACCATCATCGTCTCGCCCGCCGCGCAGATCCGTCGCAACGACCGCGTCGTCGTCCGCACCAAGGGCGGCGAGGTGATGGCCAAGCAACTGATCCGCGAGACGGCGACCAAGATCGAACTGCTGTCGATCAACCGCGCCCACCCCGACCGCAGCATCCCGCTGTCGGACGTCGCCTGGATGGCGCGGATCATCTGGGCGAGCCAGTGAGGGTGAGGGAAAACACCTTCCGGCCCGGCGCACGATCCTAGGAAAATTTCCCTTTACTGCTATCCAGGCAGGCGCTACCGTCCCATCCCATGGACCGTGCCGCCCGCCTGGACAGCCTTCACCGCACCCATGACGGCCCGACACCGAAGCCCGAACTTCGCACCGCCCTGCTCGGCGGCGCGGCCCGCGCCAACGCCGTCAAACGCGCCGCAACGCTCCGCCTGCACACCGATCTCGCGGCCGAAGCGCGCCTCGCATCCGCCCGGCGTCGCGGCGCATTGACCGCGACCGCCTGCACGACCGATACGTGGCTGGCCCGCTTGGCCGTCACGCTGGCCCATCACCGCCGGGCGGCAGTGGCTCTGCTCGATCAGCGGAACGCGTATTCCCAATAGAGCGCCCGCGCCCGCTGGAAGATCGGACCGGCCGCGAAGCTGCGGTCTTCCACCTTGGTCACCGGCACGCATTTGGCGTGGTTGCCGGTGGAGAAGACCTCGTCGGCCTCAAGCAGATCCTTTGGCGTCAGGGTGCATTCCTCCACCGTCACGCCGTCGTTGCGCAGCAGGGCGATGATGCGCTGGCGGGTGATGCCGTTCAGGAAGCAACCGTTCGGCACCGGGGTGCGCACCACGCCGTCCTTGGCGATGAAGATGTTCGAGGTGGCGAACTCCGCCACATTGCCGATGACATCCAGCATGATGGCGTTCTGGAAGCCGCGCTTGCGCGCCTCGGTCAGCGCCATGCCGGCGTTGGGATACAGGCAGGCGGCCTTGGCCTCGGTCGGGGCCATGGTCGGGATCGGACGGCGGCGGGTGGAGATGCAGGCGGCGAAGCCGGTCGGCTGCGGCAGCGGGTCCTCGTAGATCGACAGGACGAAGCGCGTGCTCTCCGGCGCCGGGGCGACGAAGCCGTCATCGGCGTAAAACATCGGGCGGATGTACAGTTCCGCCTCTTTCGGGAAGCGGCGGATGCCGTCCCAGCACAGCTCCTCGATCTCGCCGGCGGTGACCATCGGCTCCAGCCCCATCACCTGGGCGGAGCGGATGGCGCGGGCGCAATGCAGGTCGAGGTCGGGGGCCACGCCCTGGAAGGCGCGAGCGCCGTCGAAGACCGTCGAAGAGAGCCACAGCGTGTGGGACAGCGGTCCGACGATTGGCGGATTGCCCTCCATCCATTCGCCCTGGATCCAACTCCACGCCTGGCCTGCCATGCCGCCCATGATTGGTCCTTCCCTAGAAAGAAAATGTGTCCATACGCTGGGCGCCGCCGGCCGGCACCGCCCATTCGTGGTTCGTCGTCGTTGGTGATCTCCCGAAGAGCATACCCCCTCGCCGCCGCCGGTCAACCGGTCCGCATGCAATCGTCCCGTGCGATGGAGCGGATTGCGGACTCGGCCGTTGATACAGGAGAGCGCACGACCGCGACCAACCAACAGAGGGACAGCATCCCATGCCGATCAACGCCCCCGGCCTCAGCGCCGCCCCTCCCAACCCGTTCCCCGGTCCGCACGAGGATGTTCCGGTCGTCGACCTGCCGGGGACCGACAACCCCGACCTGCCCGATCCCGGCGGCCCCGGCACCACCGACAGCCCGGTTCCCGGCAATGACCTGCCGCCGTCGCGGCCGACCGATCCCGATTTCGTCTGACCCCGCAGAAACGAAAAAGGCGCCCCCGGAGGGGCGCCTTTCTTCGTGTCGCGATTACTCTCCGCAATCAGCGGCGCACGACCATCAGTTTCTTGATCTCGGCGATGGCCTTGGCGGGGTTCAGACCCTTCGGGCACGCCTTGGTGCAGTTCATGATGGTGTGGCAGCGGTAGAGGCGGAACGGATCCTCGAGGTTGTCGAGGCGCTCGCCCGTCATCTCGTCGCGGCTGTCGGCGATCCAGCGATAGGCCTGGAGCAGGATCGACGGGCCGAGGTAACGGTCGCCGTTCCACCAGTAGCTGGGGCAGGAGGTCGAGCAGCAGAAGCACAGGATGCACTCGTAGAGGCCGTCCAGCTTGGCGCGGTCCTCCGGCGACTGCAGGCGCTCGCGGCTCGGGGCCGGCGACTGGGTCTGCAGCCACGGCTTGATCGAGGCGAGCTGGGCATAGATGTGCTTCAGATCGGGGACCAGATCCTTCACCACCGGCATGTGCGGCAGCGGGTAGATCTTGACGTCGCCCGGAACCTCGTCGATCGCCTTCAGGCAGGCCAGCGTGTTCGTGCCGTCGATGTTCATCGCGCACGACCCGCAGATGCCCTCGCGGCAGGACCGGCGGAAGGTCAGGGTGCTGTCGACCTGGTTCTTGATGTAGATGATCGCGTCGAGGATCATCGGCCCGAACTTGTCGAGGTCGACCACATAGCTGTCGACGCGCGGGTTCTGGCCGTCCTCCGGGTTCCAGCGGTAGATCTTGAAGGTCTTGGCCCGCTTGGCACCGTTCGCGACGTTGACGGTCTTGCCGACGCCGACCTTGGAGTTGGCTGGCAGGTTGAATTCAACCATAGCTGATTTCCTTTATCCGGCGGGCCTTAGTACACGCGGGCCTTGGGCGGGAAGACCTCGACCTCGTCGGTCAGGGTGTACATGTGGACCGGGCGGTAATCGATCTTCGTCTCGCCGTTGTCCGCGACCCAGATGACGGTGTGCTTCATCCAGCCTTCGTCGTCGCGGTTCGGATAGTCCTCGCGGGCATGCGCGCCGCGGCTTTCCGGACGGTTCTGGGCGGAGTGCAGGGTGGCGACCGCCTGGCCCAGCAGGTTGTCCAGTTCCAGCGCCTCGACCAGATCGGAGTTCCAGACCAGCGTACGATCGGAGATCGCCATCTCGCCCTTCTTGGCATAGACGGCGTCGATCTTCTTCACGCCCTCGTCCAGGACCTCGCCGGTGCGGAAGACGGCGCAGTTGTTCTGCATCGTCCGCTGCATCTCCAGCCGCAGGTCGGCCGACTTGATCGAGCCCTTGGCGTTGCGGATGCGGTCAAACCGCTCCAGCGCTTTGTCGCAGCTGTCGGCCTTGACCGACGGGGCCTTGCCCGGCTTGACGACCTCGGCGGCGCGGATGGCGGCCGCGCGGCCGAACACCACCAGATCGAGCAGCGAGTTGGAGCCCAGGCGGTTCGCGCCGTGGACCGACACGCAGGCCGCCTCGCCGATCGCCATCAGGCCCGGAACCACTTGGTCCGGGTTCTCTGCGGTCGGCGACAGAACCTCGCAGTGAACGTTGGTCGGGATGCCGCCCATGTTGTAGTGGACGGTCGGCAGAACCGGGATCGGCTCCTTGGTCACGTCCACGCCGGCGAAGATCTTGGCCGTCTCGGCAATGCCGGGCAGGCGCTGGTGGATGATCTCCGGCGGCAGATGCTCGAGGTGCAGGTGGATGTGGTCCTTGTGCTCACCCACGCCGCGGCCTTCGCGGATCTCGATGGTCATCGAGCGGGACACGACGTCGCGCGACGCCAGATCCTTGGCCGACGGGGCATAGCGCTCCATGAAGCGTTCGCCGTTGGAGTTGGTCAGGTATCCGCCCTCGCCGCGCACGCCCTCGGTGATGAGGCAGCCGGAGCCGTAGATGCCGGTCGGGTGGAACTGCACGAACTCCATGTCCTGCAGGGGCAGGCCGGCGCGCAGGATCATGCCGCCGCCGTCGCCAGTGCAGGTGTGGGCCGAGGTCGCCGAGAAGTAGGCGCGGCCGTAGCCGCCGGTCGCCAGCACGACCATCTGGCCGCGGAAGCGGTGCAGCGTGCCGTCGTCCAGGTTCCAGGCCAGCACGCCCTTGCAGACGCCGTCCTCCATGATGAGGTCGAGCGCGAAGTATTCGACGAAGAACTCCGCCTCATGCTTCAGCGACTGCTGGTAGAGGGTGTGCAGGATGGCGTGGCCGGTGCGGTCGGCGGCGGCGCAGGTCCGGTAGGCCTGGGTCTTGCCGTACTGCGCGGTCATGCCGCCGAAGGCGCGCTGGTAGATCTTGCCTTCCGGCGTGCGCGAGAAGGGCACGCCGTAGTGCTCCAGCTCGATGATCGCCGGGATGGCCTCGCGGCACATGTACTCGATCGCGTCCTGGTCGCCCAGCCAGTCCGACCCCTTGACGGTGTCGTACATGTGGTAGCGCCAGTCGTCCTCGCCCATGTTGCCGAGCGCGGCCGAGATGCCGCCCTGCGCCGCCACCGTGTGGGAGCGGGTCGGGAACACCTTGGTGATGCAGGCGGTCTTCAGCCCCTTTTCGGCCATGCCGAAGGTGGCGCGCAGACCGGCGCCGCCGGCGCCGACGACGACGACGTCATAGGTGTGGTCGATGATGTTGTAGGCGGTCGCCATGGTCGTCAGGCTCCGATGAAGATCTTCACGACGGCCAGCACGCAGGCCGCCGCCAGGGCGAAGGACAGGAACTTGACGCCGATGATCAGCGCCATCTTCTGCCATTCCACATGCACGTAGTCCTCGATGACCACCTGCAGCCCGGACTGGGCGTGGTGGAAGGTGACCACGGCGGTGAGGACCATCATGACGGCCGAGAAGGGCGACTTCATCCAGGTGATGAACCCGGCGTGATCGGCGCCGAGATGGCCGATGACGCCGAAGACGAACCAGACGGTCAGCGGGACGAGCGCGATCGCGGTCAGACGCTGCGACCACCAATGTTCGGTGCCATGCTTGGCGGAACCCAGACCGCGCGCGACCTGAAGCGGCGAACGGAGGGTCTTGCTATTGGACGCCATGTCTTATCTCCTCACCACACGGCCAAGCCGACGATCCAGGTCAGCACGGTCAGCACCGCCGTCGCGCCGAGGACGACCTTGTTGTTGCGGTCGGCATCGGTCAGTTCGAACGACTTGCCGGCGTCCCAGACCAGATGGCGGATGCCGTTGCACAGGTGGTAGTACAGCGCCGCCGACCAGCCGAACATCAGCAGCAGGCCGAAGAACGACCCGATGAAGCCCTGCGCGCGCGCAAACGCCTCCGGACCGGCGGCGGCGGCGACCAGCCACCAGACCAGCAGAAGCGTGCCGACAGCCAGCCCGACGCCCGTGATGCGGTGCGTGATGGACATGACTGCGGTCAACGGGAGTTTGTAGACTTGAAGGTGCGGGGAGAGCGGCCGACCGCTGCCGTTTGCCATTGCGTCGTCCTCTGTTCGCGGCCGGACGCGGCGCAACATGACGATTGCCGCGGCGGCTGGGTGGTGCGTGCCCTTTTGGGACGGCTGTCCCGTCCTATTGGTTGGCGCAATGAATTACGCTCCCGCAGCAGCCGAGTCAACGGCGGGGGGTGGCCGAAAGTGCTGGTGTGACGATTTTGGCGCAGCGCGGGAAGTGGCTGAAAAGAAACGGCCTTCGGGTTCTGTGGTATTACCAGCGAATGAGGCCAGTCGGGGACCGCCGCGCCTGGCTCCCCGCTACTTGTCGAAGCGGCGCACGTTCTCGACCATCATCGAGTACATCTGCGTAATCAGTTCCGCGGGTCGAAGACGGCCGAACGGAATGTTGTCCTTGGCCCATTCGACCAGCCCCGGCGGCGGCTTCACCGGCGCCACCTCGTACCCCGCCTTCTTCAGCGCGACGGTCACGGCCTTCGCCTGCTTGGCATAATCCTCGTTGAAGAAGGACTTGTCGGCGTCCTTGATCGCCTTGGCGATGATGTCCTCGATGGGGGCGGGCATGCCGATGCTTGGGCCGGGTCTGGTTGGCGGAAGTGCCGCCACCCTGTCACAGGCGGCGGGGGCGACGCAATCCGGTCGCGTCGCCGGTCAGGCTGGTTTTTCCCCCGCCTGAAGCCTTCCAAGGATGTCCTGATGATCGCGCAGAGCATGGCGGAAGGGATGGCGCATGTGGTCCGACATCCGCTCCATCATTCCGGCGTGCAGGCGATCCGGATCCCCGAGCAGATTGGCCAGCGCGCGGATTTCAGCCATGCCGTAGGCGCAGTGCCGCGGTTTGGCACGCAGCAGGAAATGCATCGATCCGGCGGTTATCAGGCCGCGTCCATGGCGGCGGGCGATCAGTTCCAGCGCCTTGCGGCTGTAGAAGAACACATGCTGGCCGTTGTCCTCGCCGAAATAATACCAGCTTCGGTCCTGCCCGCCGTAGAGTTCGGTCGTGACGATCAGGATGTCCGGATCGAAGGCGAACAATGCCTGCGTATCGCGCGCCGGCTCCGGCAGATGTTCCAGCACCTCAAAGGCGGTGACGACGTCCGCCCGCTCCAGCCCGGCCAGTTCGGCGGAATGGAAAGGCACGTAGAAATTCGGCGTGTAGGGTTCGTGCAGGAAGACGTTCCAGCCGCGGTCCCGCATCATCCTTGCGAACAGGCCGTTTCCGCCGGCCCAGTCGAGGCAAACGGCATCGGCGCCGACACCGAGCATCGACAGGATCAGGTCCACCCGCATCGACAAATCCATGCTGCGGGCGACGATGCCGACATCCGTCAGCGGGCGAGGGTCGGTATAGGCTTCCGCCAGCCAATAGGGCTGTTCGGTCTGCATCGATCCGCAGCCGGTGCATTGGAAGAAGCCGGCCGGATGACGCCCCATCAAACGCAATTCGAACGTCGGCGTGCTGTCAGCCCCGCAGAGGCGGCAGGGAATCGGGGCGTCCGGTCCACTTCCCGTCGCCCTGCCCGTCGCCGCTGCGTCCATGCCCGCCTTCCCCCAAACGACCTGCCGCCCTGCCGAGGTTCTACGACACCAGCGCCGCGTCCTTCTCGGCGATGACGTTGGCGATGGCGGCGCGTTCGGCGGCGGTCAGGCGCAGGCTGGCGCTTTTCAACTGGCCGCAGGCGGCCATGATGTCCTCGCCGCGCGGGGTGCGGACAGGGCTGGCGTAGCCGGCATTGTTGACGATGTCGCCGAAGACCTGGATCGCCCGCGCGGTCGACCGCTCGTAGGGAGCGCCCGGCCATTCGTTGAAGGGGATCAGGTTGATCTTGGCCGGGATGCCTTCCAGCAGCTTCACCAGCGCCCGCGCATCGGCCGGCGTGTCGTTGATCCCCTTCAGCATCACATATTCGAAAGTGATGCGCCGGGCGTTCGACAGGCCGGGGTAATTGCGGCAGGCCTCCATCAGATCCCGCAGCGGATATTTGCGGTTGATGGGCATGATGATGTCGCGCAGCTCGTCGGTCACCGCATGCAGGCTGACCGCGAGGTTGACGTTCAGCTCCTCGCCGCAGCGCTCCATCATCGGCACGACGCCGGAGGTCGACAGCGTGATGCGCCGCTTGGAGATCGAGATGCCGTCGCCGTCCATCACGATCTTCAGCGCCTTGGCGACGTTGTCGTAATTGAACAGCGGTTCGCCCATGCCCATCATGACGATGTTCGACAGCATCCGCCCGTCGGGCGGCGCCGGCCATTCGGCCAGCATGTCGCGCGCCAGCATCACCTGCGCCACGATTTCCGCCGAATCCAGGTTGCGCACCAGACGCTGCGTGCCGGTGTGGCAGAAGCGGCAGGTCAGCGTGCAGCCGACCTGCGAGGAGACGCAGAGCGTGCCGCGATCCTCCTCGGGGATGTGGACGCTCTCCACCTCCTGCCCGTCCGGCATGCGCAGCAGCCATTTGCGGGTGCCGTCCGCCGACTTCAGGTCCTTCACGACGGTCGGCCGCGCCACGACGTAGACGTCGGCCAGCTTTTCCCGCACCGGCTTGGCCAGCGTGGTCATCTCGGCGAAATCGGTGGAGCCGCGGTGATAGATCCAGTGCCAGAGCTGGCGCGCCCGGAACTTTTCCAGGCCGATCGACAGCATCTCGGCTTCCAGCTCTTCGCGGGACAGGCCGACAAGGTTCTTGCGTCCGTCGGCATCGGTCGCCGGCGGAACGAAGGCGGAGGCATGATTGGAGGCGCTCATGGCCCCACTACATAGGGCCATGCGCGCGCGGAGTCAAAAGACTCGAGGGGAAAAAGACCAAGTAAACTGCTGTGGCGATCAGCGCTTCACGCCGCAGGCCTCGTTGATGGCGTCATAGGCCTGGCCGACGCCGGTCAGGCTGTAGGTGTCGGTCGTCTTGGTGCCGCGGCCGGACACGCCCTTCACCACCATCTGCTTGCCGTCGCGCATCGCCGCGGTCACGGCGCGGTCGCCGTCGGCATCGCGGGCCCAGGCGGTCTCGCCGTCGGTGAACAGCTTGAAGTCCTTGCCGTCGATGTTGACCTCGGCTTCGCTGCCCTTCTTGAACGGATAGCCGACGATGACGCTGACGACGTCCAGGGCCTTCTCCGCCGGGCGGTGGGTGACCAGCGTATAGATGTCGCCGCGCTTCGCCTTCGGCTCCGTCTTCTTGGGCTGGCTGGAGATGTAGCAGACCTTCTGCCCCTTCTCCTCGAACACGAAGGCGTTCCAGTCCTTGAAGGTGCCGAGATGGCGCGGGTCGGCGGCGGCGGCCGGCGCGGCGGCCAAGCCAGATGCGAAAAGCCCGGCGGCGAGAAGGGTGGAGAGGACAGAACCGGCAAAGGCGGCCCCGGCAATTCGGCGGACGGCGTTGGGAAGCAACATCGGTCTTGCGTCTGCTCGTTGTTGGTCCGTGGGGTGCGGGCGGACACTACCCCAAACGGACAACGCATTCCAAGGCCGGTGGACCGGAACCGGTCTGTTTCTCACAGCGTGGGCTGGACGCCGCGTGACATTTTGACACGCAGAATGGCGCCCGTGCTATTGACTAGGACCTCTGGCTTAGGCCGAAGTTCAGGCTATATCTGCGCGCAATATTGAGGCGACGGGAACTGGCATGGCCAAGCTGCTTGTGGTTGACGACGATCCGGTCACGCGCAACCTGATCCGCGCGATCCTGACGCGCGAAGGTCATGACCTGACCCTGTGCGCCGGCGCCACGGAGGCCATCGGCATCCTGTATGTGCAGAAGTTCGACCTCGTCCTGACCGACATCATCATGCCGGACCATGATGGATTCGAGGTGATCAAGGCCGCCCGTTCCCTGCGTCCGGAGATGCCGGTGGTCATCCTGTCGGCCATCGACGACAAGGTGCCGTCCCAGCTGACCTCCGCCGCCTTCGCCAAGCTGGGCGTGACCCGCGTCATCGCCAAGCCGGTCAACCCCAGCCTGCTGGCGTCCGAAGTTCTGGCCGCGCTCGTCGCAGGTTGAACCACCGCATCGATGGCCTCCGCCGACGACAGGTGCACCGATTTGGCAAGATCTTCACGCCTGTCGGCATTCACGCCACTCACCGGCCGCCGAAACTCCCGCTATCCTCCATGGCGCATCCCTGAACCGGAAACCACGCCATGCTGGACCTGCGCCCCAACTGCGAATGCTGCGACCGCGACCTGCCGCCCGAGGCACCGGACGCCTATATCTGCTCCTTCGAGTGCACCTTCTGCGTCGACTGCCGCGCCCGGCTGCCGGGGGAACGCTGCCCGAACTGCGGGGGCGAGCTGGTGCGGCGGCCGATCCGTCCGGCGTCGAAGTTGGCGGCCAATCCGCCGTCGACCACGCGGATCGTAAAGCCCCACGGCTGCGCCGCGCTGTTCCCCGGCGGCGGAGCCGTGCCGTTTTAAGTCCCGGAATTGCTGTTTGCTGTCGCTGGCGTTCGCCACACAAATCGGCCAGACTGGCGCCGTTACGTCCGGGAAGCCGCCCCGATCCGGCCGGTTCCGGCCGTACGACCCATCTTCGTTGCCCATCCATTGTCCCTTGCCACCTTCTCCCGCCAGTTCCCCTGAACGCCATTCAGCCGTTCCAACCAGACGTTAGAGACATGCCGATCAACAACCGCATCGCCGCCTTCCAGGACGACATGACCGCGTGGCGGCGCGACATCCATGCCCACCCGGAATTGGGGTTCGAGGAGGAGCGCACCTCCGCCATCGTCGCCGCGAAGCTGGCGGAATTCGGCATAACGGTGCATCGCGGCCTGGGCGGGACCGGGGTGGTCGGCACCCTGAAGGGGCTCGGCACCGGCAGCGGCCGGACCATCGGTCTACGCGCCGACATGGACGCGTTGCCGATGCCGGAGGCCAACGACTTCGACCATGCCTCGCGCCATGCCGGCAAGATGCACGCCTGCGGCCATGACGGCCACACGACGATGCTGCTGGGCGCCGCCCGCTATCTGGCGGAGACGCGCAACTTCGACGGCACCGTCCACTTCATCTTCCAGCCGGCCGAGGAAGGGCTGGGCGGTGCGAAGCGGATGATCGACGACGGGCTGTTCCGGCAGTTCGACTGCGAGCAGATCTATGGCCTGCACAATTGGCCGGAACTGCCGGCCGGCCAGATCGCCGTCCATCCCGGCCCGGTGATGGCGGCGGCCAACCAGTTCGAAATCCATGTGACCGGCCACGGCGCCCACGCCGCCATGCCCCACCGCGGCATCGACCCGGTGCTGGTGTCAGCCCACATCATCACCGCAGCGCAGAGCCTGGTCAGCCGCGGCACCAACCCGGCCGAAAGCGCCGTGGTGTCGATCACGGTGTTGGAGGCCGGCACCGCGGCGAACGTCATCCCCGACAGCGCGCGGATGCTCGGCACCATGCGCACCTTCTCGGAAGAGAACCACCGCCGCATCCAGGAGCAGTTCGCCCGCCTCGTCTCCAGCATCGCCGAAGGTCTGGGCGCCAAGGCCGAGTTGCGCTTCCGTCCCGGCTATCCCGCCACGGTGAACAGCGAGCCGGAGGCGCGCATCGCGGCGGCGGCGGCGGCCAAGGTGGTGGGCGACGAGAATGTGGTCTGGGCCCCCGCCCCGACCATGGCGGCGGAGGATTTCGGCTATATGCTGAAGGAGCGGCCGGGCGCCTACATCTGGCTCGGCCATGGCGGCCACCGCGGTCCGTCCTGCCGCCTGCACAACCCGCATTACGATTTCAACGACGCGATCCTGACCACCGGCGCCAGCTATTGGGCGTCGCTGGTCGAGACGATCCTGCCGCGGAGCGCCTGACCGTCCCATGAAGATGCCGTTCCGTCTCCGCCTGATCCCGCTGCTGTTCACGCCCGCGCTGCTTCTGGCTGCCTGCCAGGGCGGCAACGACCGTGCCGACGGCAATCTGCTGCCGGCCCAGGCGGAGGCCGGGACCGGCTGGCAGGGCGACCACAGCAGCGCCGCCGAACGCGCCTATGTCGTCGCCCGCGACGCCGGCGAATGGAGTGCCTTGTGGGCGCGGGTCGGGGAGCCGGCCCCGTCCTCCCTGCCCGGCGGCCGGATGGCGGTGGCGGTCTTCCTGGGGCCGCGCGATACGGCCGGCTATGGCGTCGCCATCGACAGCGTGCAGCAGAAGGGTGCCGACCTGATCGTCGGCTATCACGAGAGCGTGCCGGGCCCGGCCCAGGCGGTGGCGCAGATGCGCACCAGCCCCTACGCCATCCGCCTGCTGCCCAGCGCGGCGGGTACGCCGAAGTTCGTCAGGGGGAAGTAAGCCCGAGGAAAGTAAGGTTCAGGGGGCGGCGTCAGGCCGCCGCCCTCACCGCGGCATTTGCCACGGCAGTTCTCCGCCGACCAGCTTGCCCGCCTCCGCCGACGGCAAGGGGCGGGCGAAGTGATAGCCTTGGCCGTAGTCGCAGGCCAGCGCGCGCAGCAGGTTGGCGTCGGCGCTGGTCTCGATGCCCTCGGCGATCACGTCGAAACCCAGCAGGCGCGCCAGATCCATGATGATGCGGACGATGGCGCGGTTTTCCTCTGACTGGTGCATGGCCGAGACGAAGGAACGGTCGACCTTCAGGCTGTCGATCGGCAGTTTGTGCAGGTAGGACAGCGACGAATAGCCGGTGCCGAAATCGTCGATCGACAGCTTGATGCCCAGCGCCCGCAGGTCGCGCAGCAGGCGGATCGACTGTTCCGCCTTGTCCATCACCGCGCTTTCCGTCAACTCCAGCTTGATCCAGGACGGCTCCACCCCGGTTTCGCGCAGAACCTCGCGCACGACCTGGACGAAGTTGGGGTCGGACAGCTGGTGGCTGGACAGGTTGACGCTCATGAACAGCGGGGCGGAGCCCGGTTCGCGGCGGTCCTGCCACTCCGCGATCTGCCGGCAGGCCTGCCGCAACACCCAGGTGCCGAGCGATACCACCAGACCGGTGCTCTCGGCGATCGGGATGAAGATGCCGGGGGGGATGTTGCCGCGTTCGGGATGAGTCCAGCGCATCAGCGCCTCGAACCCCGCAAGACCGCCGGTCACCATCTCCACGATCGGCTGGTAGGCGACCCACAGGTCGCTGCCGCTGTCCAGCGCGCCGCGCAGATCGTGTTCCAGCCGCACCTGCTCGACCACATGGGAATGCATCGCCGGATCGAACCAGGCCTGCCGGCCGCCGCCCTGTTCGCGGGCGCGGGCGGTGGCGATCTCGGCATCGCGCAGCACGTCGTCGGGGCGCTCGTGCGTCGGCATCGAGACGGCGACGCCGATGCTGGCGGACAGGAACACGGTGCCGCCGGAGCTGGAGCGGGCGGAGCGCACCACCGCCGCCAGCTCCTCGACGGCGCTTTCCAGCGCCGGCCGGTCGCAGACGCCGCCGGCCAGCATGGCGAAGGCATGGTCGCTGACGCGCGCGATCAGGTCGAAGGCCGCGGCCTGCGCCGCCATCCGCTGCGCCAGACCGTCCAGCAGCTCGTTGGCGAAGCCCTGCCCCATGCTGCTGCGGATTTCGGCGAAGCGGTCGATGTCCAGGATGACGAGCGTGAAGGGCTCGCCCATGTTGCGATAGTCCGCCATGTGCTTCAGCAGCATCAGGCGGTTGGCCAAGCCGGTCACCGGGTCGTAGTAGGCGAGGCGGAACAGGTCGTCCTGCACCTGCCGGCGCTCGGTCATGTCCTGCAGGATCACGAAATAGCCGGTGATGGCGCCGTCTTCCGCCCGGTGCGGCGCGTGCAGCCGCATCACGTAGCGCTGCTGGCCGTCGGCCTGGGTGATCCAGCCTTCTGTCTGCACCGTCTCGCCCGCCAGCGCGCGTTCGGCGGCGGCCTGGGTGTTACGCTGAAGCTCCGGACCCAGAAGTTCGCCGATGGTGCCGCCGACCGCCTTGTCGAGCGTCGTCCCCATCATCTCCAGATAGGCGCGGTTGGCGTAGATGTGCCGCCGCCGCGGGTCCATCAACGCCACCTTCACCGTCATGGCGTCGAGAATCTGACGCAGGGCGTCAAGCCCCGGCGCACCGGAAGCGGCACCCGATAAAGCGTCGGCCAGCGCGGAGATTCGGGGATCTGGACTCATGGCGAGGATAGAGTGGGGTACTCATCAGGAAATCGATACCCAACACTTACGCGAAGTGTCACCCACCCGTCAAAACCAAAGCTGCCCCGGTGCAACAGAGCTTGGACATTTCTACAGGCGATGCAACGGAGACACATGGGCATGTCCATGGGCATATCATAGTATTCATTCAAGCCGCGGTTGCAGCAAAGCAACGCACACAATCCGGGTTTTCTGTTCCGGCGAGAAAGAGCGATGGAATTATCCCGGTTCTTTGTCACGCCACTTGCGGCCTGAGATTGCAACCTTGACCGGAAGTCCGACCCCCGGTCGCTTTTGTGCGGTGCAGGAACGCGGCGGGGGCATGGCTGTGCCCTGGAATGGAAAGGCGGCGCCTGAGCCGGTCAGATTTATACTGCCAATACAAGTGGGGCCAACGCGGCTGGGGATGTCGCCCCGATCGGCACCGCATGGTCGTACAGACCCCCGACGATAACGGCAACGATCACAATTTGGGCAGGAATTACGCCATGGCTCTCAAGGACTTCCTGGTCGTCGTCGATGATACGCCCGCGTCCGCGGCACGTCTCGACCTTGCGGCGCGGCTCGCGACCCGGTGCGATGCGCACCTGACCGCGCTCTATGCCTTCACCGACACGGTGTTTCCCGGCTATATCGAAGCCGAAATCCCGCAGGAGTTGCGAGACAGCCGACGGCAGAGCCGCAAGGACCAGACGGACCGGATGGCGGCGGCCTTCGACGACGCCATGCGCCACCATGGTCTGACCGACCGGTCCGAATGGCTGGCGCAGGAAGGCGACCCGACCATCACCGCCGCCGTGCGCGGCCGTTATGCCGACCTGATCATGGTGGGCCAGCCCGATCCGGACCGCGACCGCGACCAGCCCGTCGCCCAGCCGGCCGACCTTCTGTTCGAATGCGGCCGGCCGCTTCTGGTCGTGCCCTATGCCGGCCGCTTCGCCACCATCGGCGAACGGGTTCTGGTCGGCTGGAACGGCAGCCGCGAGGCGGCGCGCGCCGTCGGCGACGCCCTGCCCCTGCTGACCGCCGCCAAGCGCGTGGTGGTGATGGCCGCCAATCCGAAGCCCGGCCCGAACGGCCTGGGCGACGAGCCCTGCGCCGACATCGCCCGCCACCTGTCCCGCCACGGCTGCCGCGTGGAGGCCACCCATGTCGCCACCGACGTGGTGGAGCCCGGCGACACCCTGCTGAACATGGCCGCCGACGAAAGCTGCGACCTGCTGGTGATGGGCGCCTACGGCCGCTCCCGCTTCCGCGAACTGGTGCTGGGCGGCATGACCCGTTTCATGCTGAGGCACATGACGGTTCCGGTGTTGATGAGCCATTAAGCGAGGTGGGGGCATCGAAGCCGGCACTCCACCCATTCGCCGATCCGTGGGGTTAAGCGACCGCCCCGCTGCCCCCGAGTCCCTCTGCAACCACCGCGAGTCGCCCCTCGCGGCCCGTGGGGAAAAGCGACCGGCACCCTTTTCTCACCCCGTCCACCGTGGGGAAAAGCGTCGGAATCGTGGGGAAAAGCGGCGCGACTCGGGCTTTCCCCATGGGGATAAGCGGCGACTCAACTAATAAGTCTAACAACTAACCGTCGACTAGCCCGGTCGCCTAACCCCACATTGACTCCACCGCCCGCCGCTCACCAGGATGCCACAACATCCGGGTGAGGCTGCCATGGGCGACATACACAGGCTGGTGATCGAGCATGGCCGGGACAAGGCGCGCGCCCTGGTCCGGCCGGAGGAGCGGACGCTGGTGGACATCGCCGCCGACATCCTGGCGGACGAGAACCAGCATCTCGGCATCACCTACAGCGGCTTCTGCCTGACCAGCCTGCCGCACAAGAAGCTGGCCGACGACGTTCCCTGGGAAAAGCGCGGCCATCAGGTGACGCTGCTGGTCGAACCGGGCCGGCTGAAGGTGAACGGCAAGATGAAGCTGTTCGGCGTCCCCTATGGCGCGCGGGCGCGGATGATCCTGATCTATCTGCAGACCCAGGCCGTGCGCACCGGCCGGCGCGAGGTCGAACTCGGCCGCTCCATGCGCGACTGGCTGACCCGGATGGGGATCAGCGTCGGCGGCGAGACCTTCCGCGGCTTCCGCGAACAGTCGCTGCGCATTTCCGCCTGCACCCTGAAATTCTTCTGGGACGGCGAGGACGCCGACGTCTTCGAGAAGGGCGGCATCGTCAAGCGCGGGCTGATCTTCCACGACGATCTCGGCGACGACCGCCAGGGCACGCTGTGGAACGACGTGGTGCAGTTGGACGAGACCTTCTTCCAGGCCCTGCGCGACCACCCGGTGCCGCTGCTGGAGGAGGCGGTGCGGCAGTTGAAGGACCGCTCGCTCAGCCTCGACCTCTATGTCTGGCTGGCTTATCGGCTGCATTCGCTGAGCCGGCCGCAGCCGATCTCCTGGCCGTCGCTCTATGCCCAGTTCGGCGCCGGCTACGACCAGATGAAGCATTTCAAGCCGCGCTTCGTCCAGGCCCTGCAATATGCGCTGGCGGCCTATCCGGATGCGAAAGTCGAACCGGCTGACGACGGCGTCGTCCTCCACCCCAGCCGCCCGCCCATCGCCCGCCTGCTGGCGTAGGGGCGTGGGGTTAAGCGACCGCCGCCGAACCATCCCCGGTCGCTTTCCCCCACACCCCCGAAAGCGCGCCTCGACCATTGACGCACGTCATTGGGCCCCCCTCCCCCTCCCCCTATGATCGCCGCGAGTTCCCGAACCGGAGAGGCCTTGCCTTGGACGCGCTGTCGCTGCTGGATGCCGGACTGAATCAGTGTGCCGTGGTCATCGACCGCGACGGCGGGCTGTTGCTGGCCCTGCTGACCGCCGGGCTGGTCGGCGGCACCACCCATTGCACCGGCATGTGCGGTCCCTTCGTGCTGGCCCAGGTGTCGGCGCGGCTGGAGCGGGTGCCGCTGTCGGCGATGTCGGAATTCCGGCGCCTGACCGGAGCGGCGGTGCTGCCCTACCATGCCGGCCGGGCGACGACCTATGCGCTGATCGGCGCGCTGTCGGCCTCGGTCGCCGGCCATGTCGGGGCGCTGCCCGGCCTGCGTTGGCTGTCGGTGGCGCTGCTGGCGCTGGCGGCGCTGTTCTTCCTCGGCTATGCCGTGCGCAACGTCCTGTCCTGGCTGCCCAGGATGCCGTCCTTGGGCAGCAACGGGCTGCAGCGCTGGTGGGGCGACCGGGTGTCCCGGCTCGCCCGGCCGCTGTTCGGCAATCCGACCGGCTGGCGCGGCTATGGGCTGGGTGTGGCGCTGGGCTTCATCCCCTGCGGGATGCTCTATGGCGCCATCGCGGTGGCGGCGGCGAGCGGCAGCGCGCTGACCGGCGCCCTCGGCATGGCCGCCTTCGCGCTCGGCACGGTGCCGAGCCTGCTGGCGGTCGGGCTGGCCGGCCACATCGCCGGCCGCACCTGGCGGATCGCCGTCGTCCGCGTCGCCCCGGCGATCATGCTGGTGAACGCCGGGGTTCTGGGCTGGATGGCGTGGAAGCTGGTTGCGTAAACCGCCCCCGCCTCCTGGCTCAATGCAGGCCCTTGCCCTTCAGCGCGTCGCCCAGCGGGATCTGTCCGCTGCCGGGCTTCAGCGGCTGCTGCTGGCTCTCATGCGGCGACCAGCCGGCGAGATAGAGCACCTCGAAGGTCACCGGAATCCGCCCGTCCGGCTCGGCGTAAAGCTGGGCATAGCGCTGGACCGCGTCGAACAGCATGGACCGGGTTGCCGGAACCTTGCGACGGGCCAGCACCGCGTTGGTCTCGCCCATGCCGCGCAGCTCGCGCATCAGGGCGAAGGCGTCGGAGTAGGTCACGGTGATGACGTCGCTGTCGACCACCGGCAGGGCGAAGCCGGCGCGTTGCAGCAACCCGCCGGCATCCTTGATCTCGGCGAAGGGCGACACGCGGGGGGAGACGCCGCCCGACACTTCCATCTCCGCCTCGAAGAGGCAGCGGCGCAGTTCGGCCAGCGTCTGGCCGCCGAGCATCGACGCGCAGAAGAACCCATCCGGCTTCAACGCCTGCCGGATCTGCACCAGGGCACCCGGCAGGTCGTTGACCCAGTGCAGGCTGAGATTGCTGACCACCAGATCGAAGCTGCCGGCGGCGAAGGGCAGGAACTCCTCGTCGGCGGCGACCGTCGGGTTGCCCGGACCGCCGGCGGCGCGCGCGAAGTCCGGCGACAGGTCGCAGGCGACCAGCCGTTCGATCCCCTTGCGGCCTTTCAGGATACGTCCCATCGCCCCGTCGTGGCAGCCGACGTCGAGCGCCAGCGGGAAGGGACGGATCACGTCCTCCAGCCGGTCGGCCAGCCGGTCGGCGATCTCCTCGAACAGGAAGGCGTGATCGGTGAATTCGGCGACGGCGCGGTCGCGGCGGCGGCGGACCAGCGCGCGGTCGAAGACGGTCATGCTGTCGGGGCTTGTCATGGCCGCACTATACCCCAGCCCGGCGGCACGACAACCGTGCTACACTCGCAGCCCAGCCACCTTCTCCACGCCACCGCTCCCGATCGGGACCGTAACCGGACAGGCATTGGAATGGGCATCGACGAAGCCATCGCCGTCAGCCACGAAGCGCTGATGGTCATCCTGAAGATTTCGCTGCCGCCGCTGGGCATCACTGCCCTGCTGTCGGCCGGGCTGATGCTGTTCCAGAGCGCCACCAACATCAACGAATCGTCGCTGCAGCAGGATGTGAAGTTCTTCGCGACGCTGCTGATCCTGTTCGCCACCGGCCCGGCGATCTATCTGGCGCTGCGCGACTACACCGGCGTGATCTTCGAACGCATCGCCATGCTGCAGTGACGGGTCCGGCCGATGCAGGCGCCCGCCCCTCTCGCCGGAATTGGCCGCATCGCAACCGGTGCGGCGACCCTGCTGCTCGACGCGCTGCTGCCGCCGCGCTGCCTCAGCTGCGGCGAGGCGGTGGACCGCCAGGGCGGCCTGTGCGCCGCCTGCTGGGTCAAGCTGAGCTTCATCGCCCCGCCGCTGTGCGCCTGCTGCGGCCTGCCCTTCGAGTATGAGGCGCAGGAGGGCACGCTGTGCGGCGCCTGCATGGCCTCCCCGCCGCCTTTCGCCCGCGCCCGCGCCGTCCTGGCCTATGACGACGGCAGCCGGCCGCTGGTGCTGGGCTTCAAGCATGGCGACCGCATCCATGCCGCCAAGGCCTACGGCGTCTGGCTGGCCCGCGCCGGGCGGGAGTTGCTGGAGGATGCCGACCGGCTGCTGCCGGTGCCGCTGCACCGCGCCCGCCTGTTCCACCGCCGCTACAACCAGGCGGCCCTGCTGGCGCAGGCGCTGTCGCGGCACAGCGGCGTTCCCGCCACCCCCGACCTGCTGCAACGCCACCGGTCCACCCCGACCCAGGGCGGGCTGGACCGCCAGGGGCGCCATCGCAACGTCAAGGGCGCCTTCCGCCTGCGGCCGGGACAGTCGGTAAAGGGCCAGCGGCTGGTGATCGTCGACGACGTGATGACCACCGGGGCGACGCTGGCGGAATGTGCGCGGGTCCTGCTGCGCGCCGGGGCGGCCCGAGTCGACGTGCTGACGCTGGCGCGCGTGGTGCATCGCTGACGCTTGAAAAGGGGCATGCCCGGCGACGCTGACCGGCGTTCGGCGCGGGTTGCAACGTCTGGCGCCTCCCGCAGGTTGATCCTATAGTTTCTCCACCTGCAACAGGAGCCCAGTGGCATGGCCGACGTCGTCATCTACACCACGCCCTTCTGTCCCTACTGCATGCGGGCCAAGAGCCTGCTCGACGGCAAGGGCGTGACATACGAGGAAATCGACCTCTACGCCCAGCCGGGCCGCCGCAGCGAGATGATCCAGCGGTCGGAGGGCCGGACCACCGTCCCGCAGATCTTCATCGACGGGAAGCCCTACGGCGGCAGCGACGACATCCACGCGCTGGACCGCGCCGGCAAGCTCGACCCGCTGCTCGGCATCGCCGCATGAGCCACGGCCTGCCCGAACATGCCGGTGGCGGCATTCTGAAGGCCGCCTGCGTCCAGGTGAATGCGGGCACGGAACTTGAGCCGAACCTGCGGGCGGCGGGCGACCTCGTCCGCCGCGCCCGCGACGCCGGGGCGGATTTCATCGCCCTGCCGGAGAATGTCGGCTGGATCGTCCAGGGCCGCGCCAAGACCATGGAGCGCGTCCGCATCGAGTCGGAGCATCCCGGCATCCCCTTCTTCGCCGATCTGGCGCGGGAGACCGGTGCCTGGATTCTTGGCGGCACCCTGCATGTCCTGCTCGACGACGGGCGCGCCGCCAACCGCAGTTACCTGTTCGATGCCGGGGGGCGAGTCGTCGCCTCCTACGACAAGATCCACATGTTCGACGTCACGCTGAAGGACGGCGAGTCCTATCGCGAATCGGCCACTTTCCGGCCGGGCGAGCGGGCGGTGGTGGCGGCCAGCCCCTGGGGCGGCATCGGCATGACGGTCTGCTACGACGTGCGCTTCGCCTATCTGTACCGGGCGCTGGCCCAGGCGGGGGCGTCGATCCTGACGGTGCCGGCCGCCTTCACCGTGCCGACCGGCCGGGCCCATTGGCACACGCTGCTGCGCGCCCGCGCCATCGAGACCGGCTGCTTCGTCGTCGCCCCGGCCCAGACCGGCAGCCACGACCAGGGCCGCCAGACCTACGGCCATTCCCTGCTGATCGCCCCCTGGGGCGAGGTGCTGGCCGATGCCGGGACCGATGTCGGCTTCATCACCGCCGACCTCGACCTCGACCGCGTGACGGAGGCCCGCGGCATGGTCCCCTCGCTGACCCACGACCGCACCGTCGCAGTGGAGCGACTGGGGTTCTGATTTCTCGGTCTCCGACCCCTCAGCGCCCGTCCTGCGTCAGCCGAAGCCATGCCATGGCGGCGGTCAGCGCGATGCCGAAGGCGCCGTCGGGCCGGACCGGCAGGTCGAGGTCGTGGATCAGACTGTCCAGCCGCAGATCGACCGCCTGTTTGGACATGCTGCGGATCTTGCGGGCGTAATAGAGGCTGGACACTTCCGTCCGCTCGTCCGGCAGCGGCCGCCCGGTCAGCCGCTCCGCCATGGTGACGGAGAAGTCGAGGTAGTAGCCCACCAGCGGACGGTCGCCGATGAAGGCGTGCAGCAGATCGCCGGCCTCGGCAAGGCCGGTGTCGCTGCCGGGATGGAGCAGCAGCGCACTTCCGGTCAGGATGCGGGGGCCGCGGATGCGGATGGCTGCGAAAGCCAGAGGCGTTGCGGCCTCCGGATCGAAGCTGGTCGCTTCGCAATGGATCGCCACACGCTCGCGTCGGTCGGTGTCGCCGTGATCGGGATATCCCATGGTCGCCGCCTCAATGATTCAGGCGGAAATGGTGGGCGATCAGCTCCTTGAAGCTTTTCACCAGCGCCAGGCAGTCCTTGAACTGGTCACGGTCCAGCTTGCCCAGCCGGTCGGGGTGGACGAGGTTGTCGATCGCCAGTTCCGCCCCCTCCTCCCCTCCTTCGTTTTCTTCCGGCAGATCGACGCGCGCCTTCAGGCGGATGGTCGACAGGATGGTGAAGGCCTCCACCAGATCGGCGGCCATCTTGCGGTCCAGCGCCCCCAGTTCGGCCAACACCTGGATGCGCTCCACCGTGTTGGTCTCCGCCCGGTGCTTTTCCAGCGCCAGGGCGCGCACGCCATGGACGATGGGGAAGATGCCGGCCTTCTTGATGTCCACCGGCTCCGCCCGGCGCCGCTCGAACAGGGCGGCGAACAGGCCGCTCGGCGTGTCGAAGGACAGGGTCGGCCGGGCGAATTGGGTGAAGAACATCTGGTTGTCCTGCAGGCGGCTCAGCAGATAGTCCTTCGCCTCGGCCAGCAGGGTGGCGTCGCCGGCCACCGGGGCGGCGTCGTAGAAGATGGCGAGGTTCATCTGCGCCGCCTCGTCCGGGCGGTGGACCCAGTTGAACAGGGCGTCCTTGTAGCCGGCGAGCGGCCGGGTCCACTCCGGATTGGAGACCATGATGTTGCCGGGACAGGGCGGATAGCCGAACTCGACCAGATGGCGGGTGAAGTCGGCGGCGATCCTCGGCAGATCGGGGCACTCGAAGCCGTCGCGCAGGATCAGGCCATTGTCCTGGTCGGTCTTCAGCAGCTGTTCGCCGCGCCCCTCGCTGCCCATCACGATCAGGCAGCTGTTGGCCAGCAGTTCCGGCGGGGCCAGCAGTTCGAACAGCTTGCGGAAGATGCGGCGGTTCAGCTCGGTCACCAGATCGGCGATGAAGGCGACCTTCACGCCGGTGGCATGCAGCGTGCGGATCAGCTCGACGATGGAGCGGCTGGCCCGGCGCAGGTCGGCGGGATCGGTCGCATGCTCCACCTGCAGCCCGATGACCTGGGAATGGTTGGACAGCACCGCCAGCAGGTCGCTTTGCCCCAACAGCCCGACGATGGCGCCATTCTCCGTCACCACGATGCGGCGCACCGCATGCTTGGTCATCAGCACCAGCGCGTTGAACAGCAGGTCGTCGCGGTCCAGCGTCAGCAGACCGTAGCGGGCGAGCGGCCCGACCGGGTCGGTCACCGGCCGGCCGTCCAGCACCACCAGATCGCGCAGGTCGGTGCCGGTCAGGATGCCGGTGGTGCCATCCGCGCCGCGCACCAGAACGCTGCTGGCGCGGTTCTGCCGCATCGCCTCGGCCGCGTCGCGCAGGCTGGCGGCGGCATCGACGAACAGCGGCGGGTGAAGATAGGCCTGCCGGATGCGGGCCATGGTCAGCGCCGCCATCTCGCGGTTGGAGCGCAAGGCGGCCAGATCGCGCATGCGCTGGGCGAAATCGCCGAGAATGGCGGCGCCGAACGCCGGGTTCTCGGCGGCCAACGCCTCCAACGCCGCGCGCGGGATCAGGTGGCAGGCACACTCCTCCGCCGCGACGAAGCGGCGGGCGCCGGTCACGCCGGCGCCGTCGCCCGCGGTGGCATACAGCGCCTGCAGGCCGAACCGGTCGCCGGGACCATGGACCGCCGCCACCTCGCCGCCGCGGCGCTCCTGGACGGCGCCGCGCAGCACGACATACAGCGCGTCGGCCGGCTCCTCCCGGCTGAGGATGACGGTGTCGCGCGGATAGAGCGCGATGTCGAGCGCACCGGCCAGCGCCGCGCGCTGCCCCTCCGTCAGCAGGTCGAAGGGCGGACGCCCGAAATCGAAGTCCGGAGAAGCGGTCGGCATCGCATGCTGCACGGGCGGACTCCGTCGGGAGATGGCTGGGTCGGGAGATGGCTGATCATGAAAAAAGCGCCCCCGGATCGGGTCCGGAGGCGCTTTTCAGGATACACCCGCCGGGCACGAGGCCGGAAGCGGGTGCGACATTTGGCGGCGTGGTTCGGTCACCGCCCGCACTTGGCCCCCCAGGTTCAGGCTCGCCCGAGGGGGGAAGGGATGCGGTGCGAGACGCGATCCCTTCCTTCGCTCTTGTTTGGTGAGCGGTCTTGTTAGTGGGCGGAGGCACCCTCGGCACCCAGGCCGGTCTGCGACCGGATGTACTGGGCTTCGAAGTCCTTGCGCTCCTTCTGGGCCTGCGCGCTGTTGTCGGTGATCGAGAAGAACCAGATGCCGACGAAGGACAGGGTGATCGAGAAGAGGCCCGGGTTGTCGTACGGGAAGATGGCGGCCGGGTTGCCCAGCACGGCCTTCCACACGGTCGGACCCAGGACCAGCAGGACGATCGCCGAGACCAGGCCCAGGCCGCCGCCCAGAACCGCACCGCGGGTGGTCATCTTGCCCCAGAACATCGACATCAGCAGGATCGGGAAGTTGGCCGAGGCGGCGATGACGAAGGCCAGACCGACCATGAAGGCGACGTTCTGGTTTTCGAAGGCGATGCCCAGGACGATCGACAGGATGCCGATGACGACGGTGGTGATCTTCGACACGCGGATTTCGTCCGCCTCGTTGGCGCGGCCCTTGGCGAAGACCGAGGCGTAGAGGTCATGGGAGACCGCCGAGGCGCCGGCCAGCGTCAGGCCCGCGACCACCGCCAGGATGGTGGCGAAGGCGACCGCCGAGATGAAGCCGTAGAACAGGTCGCCGCCGACCGCATGGGCAGTGTGGATGGCCGCCATGTTGGTGCCGCCGATGACGTTGGCGATCACCGCCTTGGCGCCGGCCGCCGGGGCCGCCGTCAGGAACGGATAGGCGCCGGTGGCGTCGGGGGCCAGGATCATCAGGATGGCGCCGAAGCCGATGATGAAGGTCAGGATGTAGAAGTAGCCGATGAAACCTGTGGCGTAGAAGACCGACTTGCGGGCTTCCTTGGCGTCGGCGACGGTGAAGAAGCGCATCAGGATGTGCGGCAGGCCGGCGGTGCCGAACATCAGCGCCATGCCCAGCGAGATCGCCGAGACCGGGTCGGTGACCAGGGCGCCCGGCGACATGATCGCCAGACCCTTCGGGTGGGCCTCGACGGCGGCCTTGAACATCGCCTCGGGGCTGAAGCCGAACTTCGCCAGGATCATGAAGGCCATGAAGGAGGCACCGGACAGCAGCATCACCGCCTTGATGATCTGCACCCAGGTGGTCGCCAGCATGCCGCCGAAGGTGACGTAGCCGATCATCAGAACGCCGACGATGATGACGGCGACCATGTAGTCGAGGCCGAACAGCAGCTGGATCAGCTTGCCGGCGCCGACCATCTGGGCGATCAGGTAGAAGGTGACGGTCGCCAGCGAGCCGCAGGCCGACAGCGAACGGATCGGCGTCTGCTGGAAGCGGTAGGAGGCGACGTCGGCGAAGGTGTACTTGCCGAGGTTGCGCAGCCGCTCGGCCACCAGGAACAGCACGATCGGCCAGCCGACCAGCCAGCCCACCGAATAGATCAGGCCGTCGAAGCCCGAGGCGTACACCAGACCGGCGATGCCCAGGAAGGACGCGGCCGACATGTAGTCGCCGGCGATGGCGAGGCCGTTCTGGAAGCCGGTGATGCCGCCGCCGGCGGCGTAGAAGTCCTTGGCCGACTTGGTGCGGCGGGCCGCCCAGTAGGTGATGCCCAGCGTGAACAGCACGAAGGCCATGAACATCAGGATGGCCGACCAGTTGGTCGCCTGCTTCTGCACGGCGCCGCCGATGGCGTCGGCCAGGACCGTGGTGGGAACCAGCGCGCCGGCGGCTGCCGCCGCAGCGGCGACCGGAGCGGCGAAACGGGTGGTGGCGCGCATCACTTCGACTCCTCCAGGATCTGGCGGTTCAGCTCGTCGAACTCGCCATTGGCCCGATGCACGTAAATGCCGGTCAGGATGAAGGCGGACACGATGGTGAAGACACCGACGGGAATGCCCCAGGTCGTGACACCGGAGCCGATCGGCGTGCCCAGGAACGACTTCCCGAACGCCACCAGCAGGATGAAACCGAAATAGATGACCAGCATGGCAATCGACAAAGTCCAGGCGAAGGCGGACCGCTTGGCCACCAACTCCTGGAACTTCGGATTGTTTACGATCCGTTGTGCATTTTGATTCATGTGCGTCCCCTCATCGAGTGCCGGCAAGTGTTCGGCCGTCCGCAAGGCTGGGTCCGAGAGACACGTCCAAGAGACAGGTTGGCAGTTGCCGTCCGGGCAGTCGCGTCCGGGTTTCTCCCCGTAATTCGTACGCCCTTGACCTGCCCAATTGTTTGATACAGATCATTGTTGGGCGCACCCCCTACCTTGGTCGATGGGGCGGGTTGCCGGCAGGCCGGCGCATGCCGAAAAACAAAAATCAACTCAATGCAGTAGACACAAATGCAAAGGCGCCCCCTGTTGGGAGCGCCCTGCAAATAGTCAGTTTTTCAAATGGTTTCGTGCGGAATCAGTGGCGATCCGCCGGCCGGCCGGACGATCTGTCCGCCGGTTGCGCTCAGGAGTCGGTGCGCGGAATCCAGGGAATGCGGTGAAATGTCACACCCTCGTCGTTGAGTTCGGCAACCTCCTCGTCCGACGCCTCGCCATAGATGCCGCGCGGGTCGGACTCGCCGTAATGGATGCGCCGCGCCTCCTCGGCGAAGCGGTCGCCGACATAGTCGCAGTTCTTTTCCACGCTGCGCCGCACCTCGGTCAGTTGCCGCATCACCTCCGCCACCGCCTCGCGCTGGGCATCGTTCAGGCTGGGCGGCAGGGCGGCGACGACGTCGGCGGCGTTCGGCAGAGGGACCGGTGCGGGGATCGGCGCGGGAAGCGCCGCGGGCACGGCATTGGCCGGGGCGGCCGGGGCCGCGGACGGCGGGGCGTTCGCGGCCACCGCTTCGGCCTGTTCGCGGGCGCGGTCGGCGGCCCTGGCGACGCCCTTGGCGATGCGCGGGGCCATCGGCGCCTTGCCGACGACGGTGTCGCCGCAGATCGGGCAGGCGATCTGGTGCGCCGCCGCCTGCTCGTCATAGGCGGCGCCGTTGCGGAACCACGCCTCGAACTGGTGGTCGGCCGAGCATCTCAACGCGAAGAGGATCATATCCCCACAAGCCTCAAACTGGAGTGTGATCGGTTCAAGCGGAACCGCTTGAAGCGTGAATCACACGGAAAACGAAGACCTTAGGGTCTGTCTGGTGCTCCAATAAGCATCAGACAGACTCTAACCCGCAGCAGGAAAATCAGGCCCGGGCACGCCGATCCGGGTTGCGGCGCGACTCGCGAAGCGCCCTAATTCAGCACGGCCGGGCCGCGCCGTCAAACACCGGACGGTCCGGTCGCGCGTACCTCCTGTGATATCGTTCCCGCGGCCATCGAAAAGAAGTCTGGAAAAGGAAAATCCTCCATGCCGACACCGCATCCGCTGTCGCCGCCCTCCGCCTGGGTGGAGCGATTCGCTCCGCTGGTGCGCGCGGGCGGCCCGGTGCTCGACCTCGCCTGCGGCGGCGGGAGGCATCTGCGGCTGTTCCAGCGGCGCGGCCATTCGGTGGTCGGGCTGGACCGCGACCTCGGCGGCGTCACCGACCTGGAGGGCACCGCGGGCGTCACCCTGGTCCAGGCCGATTTGGAAACCGGCGATTCGGCAGGCCGCCTCGGCCCCCTGCCCGCCGACGCCCGCTTCGCCGGCATCGTCGTCACCAACTACCTGCACCGCCCGCTCCTCCCCGCCCTGCTGGCGGCGCTGGAGCCGGGCGGCCTGCTGATCTACGAGACCTTCGCCGACGGCAACGCCCGCTTCGGCCGCCCCTCCTCCCCCGACTTCCTGCTGCGCCGGGGCGAGTTGCTGGAGGCCGTGCGCGGCACGCTTCAGGTGGTGGCCTTCGAACAGGGGGAGGTATCGGCGCCCAAGCCCGCGGTGGTGCAGCGGATCTGCGCCGTCGCCGGGGACGATCCGCTGCCGCTCTGACGCATCCTTACTCGTCGCCGTCACTCTCCACCGGCTTCTGCTCCCCGCGGATGCGGCGGCGGCGGTCGGCGTTGCGCATGATCTGGCGGCCGTGGCGGTGCTGGGCCGGCGCCTCCAGCGGACCGCCGGGACGAACCGGGCGTTCGGCGAAGCGGCCGAGCGAGATCATGCGGTCATACATCACCAGCGCCCCGGCGACGCCGACATTGATGCAGAAGGACATCGGGATCTTCACCACATGGTCGCAGCGCGCCAGCAGGGCGGGCGACAGGCTGTCGCGCTCCGGCCCCAGCACATAGGCGGCGCGGGACGGGTGACGGAAGCTCGGGAGTTCCACCGCGTCGTCGGTCAGTTCCACCCCGACCAGCATGCAGTCCCGGGGCAGGGTGAAATCGGCGACCCGCTCATGGATGTAGAGCGGCAGGTGCAGCGTGGCGCCCGAGGTGTCGACCAGCTTCGTCTCCCGCAGATCCGGTTCCGGATCGATGGCGAAGAAGAAGGAGGCGCCGAAGGCATGGGCGGTGCGCATCAGGTTGCCGACGTTGCCCGGCTTGCTGATCCGCTCGACCCCAATTCCGAAATAACCACGCATGAAGAACCCGCACATTCCGAGGTAAGGATAACCGGGCGGGAGCTTGCCGCCGCCGGCCGCCCGAGGCAAGCTTGCCGGCATGAGCCACGATCATACTCCCGACCATTCCTGCTGCGGTGGGGATCACCACCACGGCCATTCCCACCATCATGGCGAGAGCGCCGAAGGCCGCGCCGACCTTTCCGGCCCGGCGGAAAGCCCGATCACCGTCGAGGTGACGCGCGGCAGCCTGGTGGAGTCGGTCCACCGCGCCCGCGCCTGCATCGTCGATGCCGGCGGCCATGTGCTGGCGCGCTGGGGCGACATCGACGCGCCCGTCTACCCGCGCTCCGCCATCAAGTCGCTGCAGGCGATCCCGCTGGTGGAAAGCGGCGCGCTCGACGCCTTCGGGCTGGGGGACGAGGAACTGGCGCTCGCCTGCTCCTCCCACAATGGCGAGGCGCGGCACACGGAGCTGGTGCGGTCCTGGGCCGAACGGGTCGGGCTGACGCTCGACGATTACGAATGCGGCGCGCAGATCCCCTACGATCCCGCCACCGCCGAGGACCTCGTCCGCCGCGGCGAGGCGCCGACCGCCTTTCACAACAACTGCTCCGGCAAGCACAGCGGCTTCCTGACAACCGCCAAGCACAAGGGCGAGCGGCTGAAGGGCTATGTCCGCTACGACCACCCGGTGCAGCAGCGCATCCTGGGCGTGATGGAGCAGATGACCGGCCAGGACCTGTTCGGCGCGCCCTGGGGCGTCGACGGCTGTTCCATCCCCACCATCGGCATTCCGTTGGGCGGCATCGCCTACGCCATGGCCCGCATCGCCGACCCGGTCGACCTGCCGGACGCGCGGGCCGAGGCCGTCACCCGCATCTCCGCCGCCTGGGGCAAGCACCCCTTCCTGATCGGCGGCACCGGCACCTTCGACACCGCGCTGATGGAGGCGGCCGGCGGCGCCGTGCTGGTCAAGGGCGGGGCCGAGGGTGTCGGCTGCGCCGTAATTCCGGAGCAGGGCATCGGCATCGCCCTGAAGATCGAGGATGGCGCCGTCCGCGCCCGCGAAGTGGCGCTGGCCGCGCTGATCCGCTCGACCCGGGCGCTGACCGACGCCCAATGGGCGCGTGTGCCGCAGCTGCTGACCGCCCCGCTGCTGAACCGCGCCGGCACGCGGGTGGGTGAGGTACGTGCGGCGACGGGCTGGCCGGGCTGAGGCGCAAGGATCGCCACCGAACGGGTGCCGCAACGGCAGGCGCGGTGCTATGGTCGCCGCGCCCATTTCCCCCGTTGAGCGGTTCCCATGAGCATCGACGACCTGCGCGCCCAGTACGAAGCCTATCCCTATCCGGCGCGCAATCCGGCCGACGAGGCCGAACGGCTGGTCACCGGCTCGCCCAGCCATCTGGACGAGCTGGTCCAGCACGTCTTCGGCGGCCGGATCGATCATTCCAAGCTGTTGCGCGTGCTGGTGGCCGGCGGCGGCACGGGGGACGGCACCATCATGCTGGCGCAGCAGATGGCCGACGCCGGCAATCCCGGCCGCATCACCTACATCGACCTGTCAGACGCCAGCCGCGCCATCGCCGAGGCGCGGGCCAAGGTGCGCGGCCTGACCAACATCGACTTCCGCCGCGGGTCGCTGCTTGAACTGGATGGACTCGTTTCGGAAGCCGGGCCGTTCGACTACATCGACTGCTGCGGCGTGCTGCACCATCTGGACGACCCGTCGGCCGGCCTGCGCTCGCTGGCCCGGGCGCTGGCGCCCGGCGGCGGCATCGGCATCATGGTCTACGCCCCCTATGGCCGCACCGGCGTCTATCCGATGCAGGAGGCTCTGCGCGGCATGACCGAAGGGCTGTCGCCGGCCGAGAAGGTGGCGCTGGCCCGCCGGTTGATCCAGGCGCTGCCGCCGACCAACTGGCTGCTGAACAACCCGCACATCAGCGACCATCGGCTGGCCGACGCCAACCTCTACGACCTGCTGCTGCACAGTTGCGACCGTCCCTACAGCGTGCCTCAGCTGGCGGAACTGGCGGATAGCGCCGGCCTCGCCATCGCGACGCTGATCGACCCATTGCGCTATGAGCCGTCGCTGTGGATCAAGGACGCCCGCGTTCTGAAGCAACTGGCGGGGCTCAGCATGCTGGAGCGCGCCGCCTGGACCGAGCGGATCACCGGCGCCTTCACCAAGCACATCGCCTATCTGCTGCGCCCCAGCGATCTGGAGGCCGCCCGCATCCAACCGGACAATCCCGACGTGGTTCCGGTCCTGCGCGACATCGACGGCAAGACCGTGGCGAAAGCGGTGCCGCCCGGCGGCAGCCTGGAGTTCGACCTGATGGGCAGCGTTGTGGCGCTCCCCCTGCCCCGGCTGGCCGGCCCGATCCTGTCGCGGATCGACGGCCAGATCAGCCTGGGCGCCCTGCACGCCGCCATCGAGCCGACGACGAAGGTGACCTGGGAGCAGTTCCTCACCCAGTTCCGCCAGCTGTTCGACGCGCTGGGCGGCCTGGGCAAGATTCATCTGCGGCGGGGATAGGGCGCAAGCCCCACCCCCGGCCAACTCTTACCCCCGCAGGACCGGCACCGCGGCGTCGAGCGCCTTGGTCAGGCGGTCGAAGGTCTCGTGGATCTCCGCCTCCGAGATCACCAGCGGCGGACAGAGCGCGATGGAATCACCCATGGCGCGGACGATCAGGCCGTTGTCCTGGGCCAGACCGTTGACCAGGGCGCCGGCGCGGCCGGGCGGGTCGAACGGGGCCTTGGTCGCCTTGTCGGCCACCAGTTCCAGCGCGCCGATCAGGCCGATGCCGCGGGCCTCGCCGACCAGCGGATGCTCCGCCAGCGCCTTCAGCCGCGACTGGAAGGCCGGGGCGACCGATCGGACATGGCCGACGATGTCGCGTTCCTCGTAGATGTTCAGCGTTTCCAGCGCCACCGCCGCCGCCACCGGATGGGCGGAGTAGGTGTAGCCATGGCCGAAGGTGCCGATCTTCCGGCTCTCGTCGACGCAGGCGCGATAGATCGCGTCGGTCACCATGACGGCGGAGATCGGCAGATAGCCGGACGACAGCTGCTTGGCGCAGGTCAGGATGTCCGGCTGCATGCCCACCGTCTGGCTGCCCCAGAAATTGCCGGTGCGGCCGAATCCGCAGATCACCTCGTCGGCGACCAGCAGGATGTCGTATTTCTTCAACACCGGCTGGATCTTGGCGAAGTAGGTCGCGGGCGGCACCACGACGCCGCCGGCGCCCATCACCGGCTCGGCGAACATGGCGGCGACGGTGTCCGGCCCTTCGGCCAGGATCAGCGCCTCCAGCTGTTCGGCGAGACGGGTGGCGAAGGCCTCCTCGCTCTCGCCCTCAAGCGCGTTGCGGTAATGGTGCGGGCAGTCGCCGTGGATGATGCGGGCGATCGGCAGGTCGAAGTCGCGGTGGTTGTTGGGCAGCCCGGTCAGGCTGGCGGTCGCCACCGTCACGCCGTGATAGGCGCGCTGGCGCGAGAGGATCTTCTTCTTCTCCGGCCGGCCGAGCGCGTTGTTGTAGTACCAGATCAGCTTGATCGCAGTGTCGTTGGCTTCCGAGCCTGAATTGGCGAAGAAGACCTTCGACATCGGCACCGGCGCCAGCCCGATCAGCTTTTCCGCCAGATCGATGCCGGGTTCGTGCGACTTGTGACCGAAGATGTGATAGGTGGACAGCTGCCGCATCTGCTTGGTCGCCGCCTGGACCAGCCGCTCCTCACCCCAGCCGAGCGAGACGCACCACAGGCTGGCCATCCCCTCGATGTAATCCCGGCCGCCATCGTCGAAGACGCGGATGCCTTCGCCGCGCTCGATGATCATCGGCCCCTGCGTCTCGTGGGCATCCAGGTTGGTGTAGGGATGGAGGACGAAGGCCTTGTCGCGGCTGGCGGCGGAATTGCCGGCGGTGCTGACGGGAGCGGTCATGGAACGGGGCTTCCTGTTCGGGCGTTCGGGTGCGTTGCCCCGCCGTCCGCGAAGGATCGGCGGAAACTGTTCGATATGTTAAACAGTTCCGCCGATCATACGCACAGTTCAGCCACCCGACAAAGCTGCATTGCACTCATCGGTGCAATGCGGCCGGCACAGATGTCACCCCTTGCGGACCAGCCCGCTCACCGGCTGGCCGTCGATGGTCAGGGAGCCGCCTTCCGCCCCGACCGCCACCGTCTGGCCGTCCTTGATGCGGCCTTCCAGGATCAGGGTCGCCATCGGGTTCTGCAGCTCGCGCTGGATCACCCGCTTCAAGGGACGGGCGCCGTACACCGGATCGTAGCCGGCCTCCGCCAGCCATTCGGTCGCGGCCTCGTCCACCGTCAGCGTGATCTCGCGGTCGGCGAGCATCTTCGTCAGGCGGCCCAGCTGGATCTTGACGATGCCGCCCATATGCCGGCGGTCGAGCCGGTGGAACAGCAGGATCTCGTCCAGGCGGTTCAGGAATTCCGGCCGGAAATGGGCACGGACGGCTTCCATCACCTCGTCGCGCACCGCAGCGCTGTCCTCGCCCTCCGGCTGTTCGGCCAGCGCCTGCGAGCCGAGGTTGGAGGTCATGATGATGACGACGTTGCGGAAATCGACGGTGCGACCCTGCCCGTCGGTCAGCCGGCCGTCGTCCAGCACCTGCAGCAGCACGTTGAAGACGTCGGGGTGGGCCTTTTCCACCTCGTCGAACAGCACGACCTGATAGGGCCGGCGGCGCACCGCCTCGGTCAGCGCCCCGCCTTCCTCATAGCCGACATAGCCCGGAGGCGCGCCGATCATGCGGGCGACGGAGTGCTTTTCCATGTATTCCGACATGTCGAGCCGGACCATCGCCGTCTCGTCGTCGAACAGGAATTCGGCCAGCGCCTTGGTCAGCTCTGTCTTGCCGACGCCGGTCGGACCCAGGAACAGGAAGGAGCCGATCGGACGGTTCGGGTCCTGCAAGCCGGCCCGCGCCCGGCGCACGGCGTTGGACACGGCGACGATGGCCTCGTCCTGGCCGATGACCCGGCCGCGCAGCTTCTCCTCCATCGCCAGCAGCTTCTCGCGCTCGCCGGCCAGCATCTTGTCGACCGGCACGCCGGTCCAGCGGCTAACCACCGCGGCGATGTCGCTGTCGCGCACCTCCTCGTTCAGCATGCGGCTGCTGGCATGCTCCTCGGCATCCTTCAAGGCCTTCTCCAGGCCCGGAATGACGCCATAGGCCAGCTCGCCCGCGCGGCCCCAGTTGCCGTCACGCTGCGAAGTCTCCAGTTCGGTGCGGGCCTTCTCCAGATCCTCCTTGATCTTCTGCGCGCCCTGCAGCTGGTCCTTCTCGGCCTGCCACTTGGCGGTCAGCTCGGCCGATTCCTGCTCCAGATCGGACAGTTCGCGCTCCAGGTTGGTCAGGCGGTCGCGCGACGCGGCATCCTGCTCGCGCTTCAGCGCCTCGCGCTCGATCTTCAGCTGGATGATGCGGCGGTCCAGCTCGTCGATGGCCTCCGGCTTGCTGTCCACCGCCATGCGCAGGCGGCTCGCCGCCTCGTCGATCAGGTCGATAGCCTTGTCGGGCAGGAAGCGGTCGGTGATGTAGCGGTTGGACAGGGTCGCCGCCGAGACGATGGCGCTGTCGGTGATGCGCACGCCATGGTGGACCTCATAGCGCTCCTTCAGGCCGCGCAGGATGGAGATGGTGTCCTCCACCGTCGGCTCCGACACGAAGACCGGCTGGAAGCGCCGGGCCAGCGCCGCGTCCTTCTCGATATACTTGCGGAATTCGTCCAGCGTGGTGGCGCCGACGCAATGCAGCTCGCCGCGCGCCAGCGCGGGCTTCAGCATGTTGGAGGCGTCCATCGCGCCGTCGGATTTGCCGGCGCCGACCAGCGTGTGCAGCTCGTCGATGAAGACGACGATCTCGCCGGCTGCGGCCTGGATTTCCGACAGCACCGCCTTCAGCCGCTCCTCGAACTCGCCGCGATACTTGGCGCCGGCGACCAGCGCGCCGAGGTCGAGCGACAGCAGCTGCTTGTTCTTCAAGCCTTCCGGCACGTCGCCCTTGACGATGCGCTGGGCCAGCCCCTCGACGATGGCGGTCTTGCCGACGCCGGGCTCGCCAATCAGGACGGGGTTGTTCTTGGTGCGGCGGGCCAGCACCTGGATGGTGCGGCGGATTTCCTCGTCGCGGCCGATCACCGGGTCGAGCTTGCCGTCGCGCGCCGCGGCGGTCAGGTCGCGGGCGTACTTCTTCAGCGCGTCATAGCCCTGCTCGGCGCTGGCGCTGTCGGCGGTGCGGCCCTTGCGGATGTCGTTGATGGCGGTGTTCAGCGCCTGCGGCGTCACGCCGGCCGACTTCAGCGCCTTGCCCGACGGGGTGCCGTCGGCCATGGCGAGCGCCAGCAGGATGCGTTCGGCGGTGACGAAGCTGTCGCCGGCCTTCTCGGCGACCTTCTCCGCCTGTTCGAACACGCGGGAGAGTTCGGGCGTCAGATAGAGCTGACCGGCGCCGCTGCCCTCGACCTTCGGCAGCTTGTCCAGTTCGGCGTCGACCGCCGACAGCGCCGCCTTGGGGTCGCCGCCCGCCGCACGGATCAGGTTGGCGGCAAGGCCTTCCTTGTCGTCCAGCAGCGTCTTCAGCAGATGTTCCGGGGTCAGGCGCTGATGCCCACGGCGCACGGCCAGGGTCTGCGCAGACTGAATGAACCCGCGGCTACGCTCGGTGTATTGCTCGAAATCCATGATGCTCCCCTTCTCCTGTCGACCGTCCGCGAGGCAGCCCAGTCGACTCGATCCACGCAACTGTGCGATCCGCAAGGATGCTGCCGAAGATGTAGGCAGGGCAGAAAGCCATGCAAGACCATCGGCGCAGAAAGGGTATCGTTGGAGAAACGCTGCCACGGCCCTCTCCGCCGGACCGCCTAGGACCGGGGAAAAGGGGTAGCACCCGCCCCGCCGATTGCCCCCCTACACGGCAGGCGCCCGGCCCGGCTAGACTTCCGTCCGCCCGCCGTCCACGGGTCCTTCCGGATTTCCATCATGACCGATTTGGCCGCCTCCAGCACCAGCACGCGCACCACCGCCCCCACCACCAAACCTTCGCCGGTTCCCGCACACCACGCCATGCCACGGACCATGACGGCCCGACTGCTTCGTCTCGCCTGGACCCTGCGCGGGGTCTGGCACCAAATCGCCCGGCCGCTGACCATGGGGGTGCGGGCGATCATCATCGACGAGTCGGACCCGGAGGGCAGGCGCGTTCTCCTGATCCGGCACAGCTATGTCGATGGCTGGCATCTGCCGGGCGGCGGCGTCGGACGCGGGGAGACGCTGGCCGACGCCATGCAGCGCGAGGTGCGGGAAGAGGTCGGGCTGATCGCCGACCGTCCCGCTCAGCCTTTCGGCATCTACGCCCGCTTCCGCAACGGCGCGAGCGACCATGTGGCGGTTTATGTCGTGCAGGGCTGGAGCGGCAGCCCGAAGGCGGACGGGGTGGAGATCGTGGAGGCCCGATTCTTCCCACTCGATCAGCTGCCGGCAGGGCTGTCGCCGGCCACCGGACGGCGGCTGGAGGAATTTCTGGGGCACCGCCCGGTCGCCGAACGCTGGTAACGGCACCAGATTAGGGGTGGAGCGGGCGGTTCGGGCGATTCCGACGGCCTTTACCCCAGCCGAAGCGTGAGATACAGGCACAGCATCGGTTGACAGGGATGCTCCAGCCCTTTCATTGTGCAGTGCAATGAACGCCACACTGACCGCCATCCGCCGCTATCCCGTCAAGGGCATGAGCGGCCAGGACCTTCCCGCCACCGACCTGACCGCCGGCCAGGCGATTCCGCTCGACCGCCGGTACGGCCTGCTCCACGGCCCGGCGGCTCTGGATACCGAGACGGAGGGCTGGCGCCTGCCGTCGGACTTCTTCACGCTGGACCGCACCGAAAAGCTGGCGGCGCTGCAGACCGAGTTCGACGAGGCGACGCGGGCGCTGATCATCCGCCGCGGCGGACGACAGGTGTCGCGCGGCCGGTTGGACCAGCCGATGGGCCGCACGCTGCTGGAACAGTTCTTCGCCGCCTATCTGGCCGGGATCGTCCCCGGCATGCCCCGACTGATCGAGGCGCGGCACGGCGCCTTCGGCAACAGCGAAGAGCCGTCGGTCACGCTGCTGAACCTCGCCAGCCTGCACGATCTGGAAGAGCGGATCGCCAAGCAGCCGGTCGATCCCCGGCGCCTGCGGGCCAACCTGCTGGTGGACGGCATCGATCCCTGGGCGGAACGCGGCTGGATCGGCCGGACCCTGACCGTGGGTGCCGCGACGCTGGAGGTGGTGGAGGCGCTGGACTGTACGCCCGGCAACGACGTGAACCCGGACACCGGCGTCGCCGACCTGAGCCTGCCGAACATCATGGAGCGCGGCTATGGCCACAGCCAAATCCTGCTGCGCGCCCGGGTGACAGGCGGCGGCCGGATCGCGGTGGGCGACCCGGTCACGCCGGCCGAATAAGCGTCACGTCTGGTAAGCGTCACGTCTCAGGCGTTGACGGCCGCCCGTTCCTCGCCGTCGGTCTCGTCCTCGGCGCCCTGGTCGTCGTCATCGCCGGCATGCGAGGCGCTCTGCGACTGATGACCATGCCCGTTGCCGGGCTGGCCGCCGCGCTGGCGGTTTTCCGATTCCTGGATCTGGTTGATGATGCGGAGATAGTGCTCCGCATGCTGCAGGTAGTTTTCCGCCTGCACGCGGTCGCCGGACGACATCGCGTCGCGGGCCAGCGCCTGATATTTTTCCTGCACCTGCCACGCATTGCCGCGGATGCGGACGTCGGGGCCGTTGCTGTCGAAGGTCTGATGACGCAGCGGAACGTTCTGGCGCCGGCCGGCACCGCCGCCCCCGCCACCACCACCGCCGCTGCCCCCGCCGCCGCTGTTGCCACGACCACGCGAACGCCTGGAGTTCGGTCCCTGTCTCATTCGGCTCTTAAGGCCCCATGCAAGAGAAGTGCAGTCCCCGGAACGCTCCGGCGGCCATCCGGCCTTCCGGCCCGGCCACCGAGCCCGCCATGGACGATTTCCATGGGTCGCTCACGGGGTTCAAACGACGCGTCCGCATCGCGTGCGGCAGGCCATGGCGGTCAGCGCTCGGCAGAAAACCATCCGAGATTCTTGCTCCGCAGGCCATAGGTTCACGGTCGTGTACCGCACACTACCCGCCAAAGCCTGCCGATCCAACCGTTTTTTTGGATAAGCGGCCGCCTCACAGCCCCTTTCGTGCCCGGACGCAACGCTTTACCCCACCAAGGTCACACAGGATCGCAGTCTCGCCCAAGCCTTGCGCCTCGACCAGCGCCGCCACGTCCTCCGCCTGACCCTGCCCGACTTCGAAGGCGGCCAGCCCTCCGGGGACCAGCAGGCGCGGCAGTTCGGCGGCGAGGATGCGGTAAGGCTCCAGCCCGTCCGGCCCGCCATCCAGCGCACGAAGCGGGTCGTGCTCCCGCACCTCCGGCTCCAGCGTGGCGATGTCGGCGCTGGGGATGTAGGGCGGGTTGGACACCACGATATCGAAACAATCCTTGATGCCCTTGGCCCAATCGCCGGTCTGGAAACGGGCCCGGTCCGCCAGCCCGTTGCGCTCCGCATTCCCGGCCGCCGCCTCCACCGCCAACGGGCTGAGATCGACGCCGAGACCGGTGGCGTTCGGCAGTTCCGACAGCAGCGCCAGCAGGATGCAACCCGTTCCGGTTCCGAAATCGATCAGGCGCAACGGGGCCTTCCGGTCGGGGATGGCGGCCAGTACCGCCTCCACCACCGTCTCGGTGTCCGGCCGCGGCTCCAGCGTGTCCGGATTGAGGGCGAGGTCGATGGTCCAGAACTCCCGGTGCCCCAGGATACGGCCCACCGGTTCCCGCGCCGCGCGGCGTTCGACCAGGGCCAGGGCGCGGGCGGCATCGGTGTCGGGGATGATCCGTTCCGCCTTCGTAACGAAGTCGGTGCGGGTGAGGCTCAGCGCATGTTCGAGCAGGTAGCGCGCGTCGAGGTCCGGCGTATCGACACCGGCCTCCCGCAGCCGCGCCTCGGCCTGCGCCCGCAGGGTGCGGAGGTTCATGCAACCCTCCGATGCGACACGCAGTCCCCTCCCCCGCCCAGCGGGGGAGGGTTAGGGTGGGGGCAAGTCTCCCACACATACGCACTCATCCCATGCGCAACCCCGTCCTCAAACACCGCGCCCGTGGCATGCGCACGCTGCCGACCGATGCAGAGCGCCGCCTTTGGCAGTACCTGCGCAACGGTCAGCTTGGCGGCCGGCGATTTCGGCGTCAGCATCCGATCCCTCCTTACATCCTTGATTTCGCCTGCCTTGAGGTTTGCCTCGCGGTTGAGGTCGATGGCGGGCAGCATGCCGACTCCGGCTATGACAAGGCGCGCACCGTGTTTTTGAAGAGTCGCGGCTGGCGGGTGCTCAGGTTCTGGAACAACGATGTTCTTCGCAACCCGGAGGGGGTGGCGGCGAGCGTGCTTGAAGCTTTGGGAGGGCCAAGAATTAGTAGCACTTGCCCCCACCCTGACCCTCCCCCGCTGGGCGGGGGAGGGAATTAGGTGTCGGCGCGCGAAGCTCGTCACCCCAACTCCGCCAGCCGGGCGGCCTCGTCCTCGGCGATCAGCGCGTCGACCAGTTCGTCCAGCGCTTCGCCGGCCATCACCTTGTCGATCTTGTAGAGCGTCAGGTTGATGCGGTGGTCGGTCACCCGCCCCTGGGGAAAATTGTAGGTGCGGATGCGTTCGGATCGGTCGCCGCTGCCGACCTGGTTCTTGCGGTCGGCGGCGCGGACGGCATCCTTGGCGGCGCGTTCCATGTCGTACAGCCGGGCGCGCAGCACCTTCAGCGCCTTGGCCTTGTTCTTGTGCTGCGACTTCTCGTCCTGCTGGCTCACCACCAGCCCGGTCGGCAGGTGGGTGATGCGCACGGCGCTGTCGGTGGTGTTGACCGACTGGCCGCCGGGGCCGGAGGAGCGGAACACGTCGATCCGCAGATCCTTCTCGTCGATGTGGATGTCCACTTCCTCCGCCTCCGGCAGCACGGCGACGGTGGCGGCGGAGGTGTGGATGCGGCCCTGCGCCTCGGTCGCCGGCACGCGCTGGACGCGGTGGACGCCGGACTCGAATTTCAGCCGGGCGAACACGCCGCGGCCGGTGATGTTGGCGGTGGCCTCCTTGTAGCCGCCGATGCCGGTCTCGCTGACGTCCATCGCCTCGAAGCGCCAGCCACGCAGGCCGGCATAGCGGCGGTACATCTCGAACAGCTCGGCGGCGAACAGGGCGGCCTCGTCGCCGCCGGTGCCGGCACGCACCTCCAGGATGGCGTTCTTCTCGTCCGCCTCGTCCTTGGGCAGAAGCGAGATCTGCACCTTGCGCTCCAACTCCGGGATGCGCTTGGTCAGGGCGTGGAATTCCTCCTCCGCCATCGCCTTCATCTCGGGATCGGCGCCCGCGTCGGCGATCATCTCCGCCAGATCGGCGGCCTCGGCACGGCCCTTCTTCAGCTCCGCGATGGCCGCGGCGATCGGGGTGAGGTCGGCATATTCCTTGGACAGCCGGGCGAAGTCGCCGGACTCGGTCAGGCCGGCCGCAAGCGTGTCGCGCAGCTCGTCATACCGGGCCATCACCTTATCGAACTTCTCGTCCAGGCTCACGTCGCTCGTCCTTATCCCGTTCAGTCTCTTCCAGTGCCGCGCCGGTCAGCCTGTCCAGCCCAAAAAGGCGGAACATCAGCCGTTCGGCCGCGGCCCGTTCGGCCAGCCCCTCGCCGCTGCCATCGGCGGCCAGTGCCCGCAACGCCTCCGACGGGGCGTGCAGCAGCCGGTTGACCAACAGCCGCGTCGCCGACGCCGCGTCCAGATCGGCATGCCCGGCCAGCAGGCGCCGACGCTCCGCCTCGAAATGGGTGCGGAGCGCCGCCACGGCAGGCACCGCGGCGCGTTCCGCACGGTCGCGGGCGAAGGCGGCCACCGCCTCGTCCACGATCATCCAGGCCGCCTGGGTCGCCGCCTCGCGCCCGACGCGGCCCTGCAACGCCACCCGCTCCAGATCGCCCAGATCATAGACGAAGGCGCCGTCCATGCCGGCGACCGCCGGGTCGACGTCCGACGGAATGGCGGCATCGACCACGAAGACCGGCCGGCGCCGGCGGCGCTTCAGCACCGCCTCCATCATCGGAGCCGTGAGGATATAGCGCCCAAGACCGGCCGCGGTCACCAGGATATCGGCGCCGGTCATCGCCGTCTCCAGATCGGCCCAGGGGGCGAAATGCCCGTCGAGCCGTCGCGCCGCGGCTTCCGCCCGCCGGTCCACCGGTGCTGCGACGGTCAGCCGCGGCAGCCCGGCCTCGCGCAGTCCCTCCAGCACCAGGGCACCCATATCGCCCAACCCCACCAGCAGGGCACCGCAGCGCCTGATGTCGCCGTGCAGGTCGCGCGCCACCTGGATGGCGGCGGCAGCCAGCGAGGTGGCGCCCTCCGCGATGGGAGTCTCGCTGCGCACCCGCTTGGCGGCGGCATAGGCGGCCTGCAGCACCGCCTCCAACTCCGGCCCGGTCAGTCCGGCGCCGGCGGCGCTGCGGTGGGCGGCCTTCAGCTGGCCCAGGATATGCGGCTCACCGACGATCTGGCTGTCGAGCGAGCAGGCCACCGCGAACAGGTGGCGCACGGCGTCGATGCCGGTTCGGGTGTAGAGCTGCGGCGCCAGATCGGTGGTGGACAGCCCGGCCCGGTCGGCCATCGCCTCGGCGATCGCCAGCGCCGCCTCGTTCGGGCGCTCGTGGACGGCCTGCACCTCCACCCGGTCGCAGGTGCTGAGCCACACCGCCTGACCCACTCCGGCGGCGCGCAGCCGGTCCAGCATGCCCGCCACTTCCGCCTCGTCGGTGGACAGGCGGTCGCGGACGACGCCGGAACAGGTCCGGTGGCTGGCGCCGATGACGAGGTAGGAGGTGGTGGTCACGCCTGGGGTCGCTGTCCCTGCCCGAATTCCGGGCAGCTTACTCTGCGGCGGGGGCCACGTCTCGCTTGGTTTCTCGGGTGGTTTCGGCTTCGGTAGCCTCTGCCGCGGCCTTCACCGCCTCGATCTCCGCCGCCTTCTTCTCGACCAGCCCGACCAGATGCTGGACGATGTCCTGGTCCTTCAGCCGATGGTCGGTGACGCCGGACAGATAGACCTGATGGGTGTTGTTGCCGCCGCCGGTCAGACCGATGTCGGTCTCCCGCGCCTCGCCCGGTCCGTTCACGACGCAACCGATCACCGACAGGGTCAGCGGCGTGGTGATGTGGGCCAGCTTCTGCTCCAGCAGCTCCACCGTCTTGATGACGTTGAAGTTCTGCCGCGCGCAGCTGGGGCAGGAGATCACGGTGACGCCGCGCCGGCGCAGGCCCAGCGATTTCAGGATGTCGTAGCCGACCAGCACCTCTTCCGCCGGTTCGGCCGACAACGAGACGCGCAGCGTGTCGCCGATCCCCGACCACAGCAGCATGCCCAGCCCGATCGACGACTTCACCGTCCCGGCGCGCAGGCCGCCCGCCTCGGTGATGCCGATGTGCAACGGGTAATCGCAGGCCTCCGCCAAGCCCTGATAGGCGGCGACGGCCAGGAAGGCATCCGATGCCTTCACCGAGATCTTGAACTCGCGGAAATCGTTGTCCTCCAGGATCTTCGCATGGTTCAGCGCGCTTTCGACCATCGCCTCCGGGCAGGGCTCGCCGTATTTCTCCAGCAAATCCTGCTCCAGCGAGCCGGCATTGACGCCGATGCGCATCGAACAGCCATGGTCTTTGGCGGCCTTCACCACCTCGCGCACCCGCTCGGCCGAGCCGATGTTGCCGGGGTTGATGCGCAGGCAGGCAGCGCCGCTCTCCGCCGCCTCGATGGCGCGCTTGTAGTGGAAATGGATGTCGGCGACGATCGGCACCTTCACCTGCCGGACGATGTCCTTCAGCGCCAGTGCCGACTCACGGTCGGGGCAGGAGACGCGGACGATGTCCGCCCCTACCCGCTCGGCAGCCTGGATCTGCTCCACCGTCGCCTTGACGTCGGTGGTCGGCGTGTTGGTCATGGTCTGGACCGAGATCGGCGCATCGCCGCCGACCAACACGTTGCCGACGCGAATCTGGCGCGATTTGCGGCGAAGGATCTGGCGGTAGGCGCGGACGGTCATCTCAGGTCAGCCTCTGGACAGCGAAAAGCAATACCGGATGCCGCATCCTAGCGCAGCCGGCGTCAGGCCAGAAGTGCGCTCCGGCGCCCGGGATTCAAGGCCCCGGATTTAAGGGAGGACTGTGGTGGGGCGCCGCCGATGCATGGCTGCCGCCCCAAACCGGAGCCCCGAACGGCGCGTCAGCGCCGCACCACCCCATGGGCGTCGATGGCGACGTCGCGCAGAACCTGCCCGACCGACCCCAGCGGCGGGCTCTCGCCGCCGTCGGCCATCACCACCAACCCGCCGGCATTGCCGGTGCGGATCTTCACGTTGGGCTTGTCGGGTACACGGAAGGTGTCGCCCGGCTTCAGCACGCGGGTGAAAACGATGTCGCCGCCGTCGCGCACCTGCAGCCAGCTGTCCTGCGTCGCCTTCAGGATCAGCTTCGCGTTGGTGTTCAGCGTGCCGTAGACCTTGCCGTTGGCCGGCACCGTCGCCGTCGGGGCGGTGGGTGCGGCCGGCGGCGCCGTCGCGGCATTCAGCGGAGTCGGGTCCTGCGGCGAGGCTTCGTCGTCGTCCTCCGCCGGCGGGGCCGGTACATTGACGATGCCTTGCCCCGGGGGTGCCGCAGCGGGGGCGGAGCCTGCCGGAGTTTTCGCGGCAGTCTGCCCCGACGGCGGCAATGCCGCGGACGGCGCCGACGCGACGGCCTGCGGACTGCCGGCGGCAGGGGTCGTGGTGGAGGGGGACGTGGTGGAGGGGGACGGCGCGGCAGGCGCGGTAACGGCCGACGGCGGAACCGCAGTGGGAGCGGCCGGAGGCGACGAAGGCGGAGCGGACGCGATGACCGGCGTGGGTGCCTCGGGAGCGGCTATGGGCTGCCCCGGCGCGGTGGCGGACTGGTCCGGGGCCTGCTCCACCGGCTTGGCCGGCACGCCGTCCAGCAGCGAGACCAGGCGGTCCGGCAGGACCGGCACAAGATCGGCGACCGACCGGTCGGTCGCCGACAGATAGTACCAGCCGCCATAGACGATGCCGGCCAGCACCAGCGTGCCGAGCAGCAGAGTCCCGCCGGAGGCGCGCCCTTCGGCCGCCGGTGTCGGCAGGTACAGCTCCTGCCGGCGGACGGTACCGGCCGCCTCCTCCTTGTAGCGGGTGACGACCATGTCGGGGTCCAGCCCCAGGCATTCCGCGTAGGAGCGCAGGAAGCCGATGGCATAGGTGCTGCCCGGCAGTTCCTGGTACCGACCTTCCTCGATCGCCAGCAGGTAAGGATAGCGGATGCGCAGCATCGTCGCGACGTCGCGCAGGTCGTAACCATGCGCCATGCGCGTCGCGCGCAGAGTCTCGGAGACGGAGGGACCGGACGGTGCCGGATCGAAATCGTCGAAAACCTTGCGCTTGGCCATGGGCTCGCCATCTGCTCGCAACTTGCCCGCACACCCAAAAAGCATGCAAAGCGGGGGCATCCGTGTGGATGCAACTGGCGAAATGGGTACGACATGCCGACCCCATGGCGCAACCGCAATGACCGCGGGGCATGGGGTGCGGGTCGTGACAAACGGCACAGTCTCGTCGGCACGGGTCGCAACCCGGCCGGAATGATGTCAGCCTTGGCTGATGTTGGTGGTGGATCGGGTGCGCGCGCCCGGACGCCGCCTCCATCATGCCTGCAACTCCACCGGGAGGCGCAAGATGAAAAGAGCAATCGCGGCGGCATTCCTGCTCGCAGGTCTTCTGCCGGCATCGTTTGGCAACGCGACCGATCTTCACCGGTTCTGGGAGCAGACCTGCGGGGACTGTCATCGCCATGCCGGCCCCTTCGCCCGTCGATCCCTGACCGTGACCGATGGAAAGCTCCAGGGTGTCCATCACAAGGACGATCTGCTGGTCTTCCTGCACAACCACCATCTGCCGGACAACCTCGTTCAGCCGATGTACGAGATGCTGCTCGCCCAAGCCAGCACGTCGCCACGCTTCCAGGAGCGGTGCGGGCGTTGCCACGAGTCCGCGGCCGATCTGGCCCGGGAGTCGCTGGTGGTCCGCGACGGCGTGCTGCAAGGGCGGGAGAGCGGCCGGCCTGTTTCCCAGCTCCTTCCCCGCCATGCCAGGCTGGGCTTGACGCCGGAGGAGGTGACCTTCTTCACCGATCTGCTGACCCGCGTCGAACGGGAGGTTCATTGACCGCCGAGTCAGGTTCAGTCCCGATGGCGCAGGTCGTTGTGGATGGCAGTGGCGGCCATTGCGGCCTCCCCCATGGCGACGGCGATCTGGTTGAGCGTTGAAACGACGTCCCCGGCGGCATAGAGGCCGGGGACGGAACTGCGCTGGTGCCGGTCGACGACCAGGCGGCCATCCTCATCCATGGCGGCGCCGAGCTGCTCCGCCAAGCCCGAGCGGGCGGTGATGCCGAGGGCGGAATAGAGCGTGTCGAAGTCGAGGATGCGGCCACTCTCCAGGGTCAGGCGGGTGCTGTCATCCTCGCAGGTGCCGACGACGACGACCGGATCTTCGATCACCGCGATGCCGGCGGCATCCAGTTCACCCCGCTCCTCAATCGACAGGGCCATCGGTTCACCCAGCGTCAGCAGGGTGACATAGGGGCTGTAGGTGCGGATGAAACGGGCTTCGCCGACCGCCTGGGCGCCATGCCCCAGGACGGCGATGCGCCGGTCGATCACCTCATACCCGTCGCAGATCGGACAGACGCGGATCAGGCCGCGCTGCATCGCGTCGTAGAGATGGGGCATCCGCGGCTGGCCGTCGATCACGCCGGTGGCGAGCAGCACGGAAGCGGCATCGATCTCGCGGCCATCGCCCAAACCGGCACGAAAGCCGCAACCGCCGGGCAGCCGCTCCAGCCTCGCCACCGACTCCGTCTCGATGCAGGCACCGTAGCTTCCGGCCTGGGCTCGGATGCGGGCCAACAGATCGGTGCCGCGGATGCCGCCGGTGAACCCGGCAAGATTGTGGGAAGTCGGGATCCAGGCGCAGCGGCTCTTCGCCTCGTCCATCACCAGAGCCTTGCGGCGATAGCGCGCGAGATAGATGGCAGCAGTCAACCCGGCGGGGCCACCGCCGACGATCAGGCAATCGAGCATGGTCGGCATCACTGTCCTTGTCTTGGACGGGGCCGGCAATGGCACCCTTGGATTCCTAGACAAGCGGAGCGGCCGGACATCACACCCTCCCGGCCGGAAAATACGGACAGCAAAAAGCCCGCGCTCCTTGCGGAGGCGGGCTTTTTGTTGATTTGGTTGCGGGGGCAGGATTTGAACCTGCGGCCTTCAGGTTA